>CAZSOH010000087.1:0-4464 GCA_964608535.1 uncultured Candidatus Peribacteria bacterium | reverse complement strand
CAAGAAAAACGGGTTTTTATGTCAAAACTTTATCCAAAAAAAGTAGTTCTGCTGTGTTTGGCAATCATAATGCCTCTTTTTTTTGCTATCCCCGCGTTTGCCCAGGAGTATTTCAGTGATATCGGCCTTTCTCCGGAGGATGTTTCAGTGTCCGGGAATGTGATCAAGGGCAAAAATCTGCGGATTTATGTGACCGTCAGAAATTATTCTTACTTTGATTTATCGGGTGTGGTGAAGTTTTATGATGAAAAGTCCGGTGGTTATCTGGGGCCGGATCAGCCTGTTTCGATTCTGGCTCAGAGCACTGATGATGTTTTTATTGACTGGGAAGCAGACACGATCGGTACCCATCCAATTGCTGTGAGGGTAGTGCCGTGGCACACTGACGGGGATAACCCTGCTAATAACAAGGTGACCAAATCGGTTTATGTCGATAAAGATACGGACGGGGACGGGATCGGAGACCGCATTGACGGAGATGATGACGGAGACGGGGTTATTGATACTCAGGATGATTTACCTCTTGATCCCACTGAAACGAAGGATACGGACGGGGATGGGATTGGAAATAACGCGGATACTGATGATGACGGAGATGGTGTGTCTGATATTGAAGACGCTTTCCCTCTTGACCCCACTGAAACGAAGGATACGGACGGGGACGGGGTTGGCGATAATAGTGATGTGTTCCCTTATAATGTCAATGAATCAAAGGATACGGACGGAGACGGACTTGGGGATAACGCGGATCCCAATGATCACAATCATGCCCCTAAGCCTTTTATTACCATTTCAGATACAAAAACCCGGGCAGGCAAAGCCCTCACCTTTAACGCTTTAAAGTCTGATGATCCGGACGGGGAGATTACTGATTATAAGTGGGATTTCGGGGATGGTACTCAGGATACGGGAGTGATTATTGACCATACTTTTAAGAGGCGGGGCGCTTATATCGTCAGCCTTAAGGTTACTGATAACCAAAATGAGTCGAATGAGCAGCAGATTCAGATTGAGGTCGGTATGAACCTTTACCTTTTACTACTCCTGATTGGAGGCGCGCTTCTTTTCCTTCTCCTTCTCCTCTTATTCATTCCAAAATCCCGTTTCCATCACCGTAAACTTAGGGGAATTGAGACCTCTTCAGAAACGATTCAGCAGACCAAGTTCTGAGGGCAGAGGAAAAACCCTTGCGTTAAGCCATGTTTTCCGCTAAAATCGGCAAGCCTTTAGGAATGTAACCGAAAAATCATGAAAGCAGGAATTCATCCTACCTATCATAAAACCACTGTGAAATGCGCTTGCGGAGCAAAGCATGAGTTTGGTTCGACCATGGAATCTTACGAAGTTGAAATCTGTTCTAACTGCCATCCGTTTTATACCGGAAAGCAGAAACTGGTTGATACGGCTGGCCGTGTGGATAAATTCCGCTCCCGCCAGAAGATTTATGAGGAGAAGAAAGCTAAAATTGAGGCTCAGCAGAAATCAAAAAAGAAGGTTGAAACGGTTGAGGAAAAGATGACCCGAAAGGCGGCAGAGAAGGAAGCGGAAAAGGAAGCTGAAAAAGCTAAAAAAGAAGATGCCAAGAAAAAAGCTGCCAAGAAAAAAGCAGATGAAGTTATTGTAAAAAAAGCGGACAATACGGAGGAGGCTAATCCTTCGACAGACTCAGGATCTGACGAAAAATAATCCCTTTGAACATGTCGAAAGTTCTTACTGCCGTATTCGGCATTGCCATTGCTGTTGTGGTTTATGTGTCGATGCTTTTAGGGATACAGGCTTTTTATCCCGAATCCCATTATGAGGATTTTTGCCCTGAACGTGCCCGGATTGCTGAACCTTTGATGGATTGTGCCGATGACATGACAGTAGGGGAATGCCGGCAGCAGATGAAAAAGGAAGATGTAAAACAGGATGAGTGCTATGAAAAATGGGATGCCGCACGTGAGGCTTACGGTAAAAACTTCTTCCTGATTGCCAGCTTGCTTGGCGTTATTGCTATTCTGGTTGCTTACTTTTTGCTGAATGTAACTTCAGTATCCATTACCAATATCAGCGCCGGCGTTGCCAGTTCCGGAATTGTGATGATTTTATGGGGCTTTATCCGGGGATGGGAAAGTACTGATGAAAAACTTAAATTTATCATTGGTCTTATTCTCACCGCTATTGTGATTGCCCTTACTGTTAAGCTGAATAAGCGGGCAGACAGGAAATAACTATCTGCTTTTTACTGGTTTTAAAAGGTCGAAATTTTATTTCTTTCGTCTGAGGCGCCTTCCGATGATAAAAGCGGTTGTTGGGGGTGCTAGCAGTACGGCGGGTACTGGCCAGCTGGCGGGCCATTCGGGGTCTATTGCAATAAAAAGTCCGAGCCACATGAGCCCCAGCAGTATACCGATGAACCCGGGCAGAACCAGCAGCCAGAATGCTTTTCGCCGGGTTTTGTGCCCGAAAAACAATCCGAATATGGCCAGTAATGTCTGAAACAGGAGGTAGCCGTATCCGATGATAATGGTAGCGGCCCACAGGATGGTGCTGTTGATGGCAAACCCGGCCTGCCATCCAAAGGGATCGCTTGAAATAGACTGGAAAACTGACAGGGCCGGCGCAATAAAGAGGAGGCTTATCAGGATCGCTATAATCAGTGCGATTTTATAGGAACGTTTCATTATTCGTATTTAATAAATTCTAAAGCAGGTTCTACAATATATTTTCTGGTCCATTCTCTTCGGCTGTCTTTCTGTTTTATGTAAAAGGCGGCAATGGGTCCGAGTTTTTCATACGTTTTAATGAAAGCCCGGCCCAGCATTTTTTCCCGCAGGACGCTGTCCCGGTAATTTCTCAGAGCCTGGATTTCGTCGTTGAGCGGGGTTCCGTAAACAGCGGTCGCGATAAAACAGTCTTCGTAAAGTTCGTTGACATTCGGGTTTTCGGAGTAGCCCACTTGTCCATTTCCCTTTCCGGTTCTTCCGGTTCGCTTCATTTCCTCCCTCCAGATTGTATTCCAGTCTTCAGCGTCTTCATCCACTGCAGCGGTGGAATCACGGAGTGGAGTTTCCGGATTTCCATTCTGGAACCAGATATGGTCTTTTATTTCATCCGCGGTGAGTACTTCTCCTACCCACGGATCCACTATAAGGGCATCACCCCAGGTGCCCGGATCCTGGATGATGGCATCCGGCGGCATGCCCCATGCTGTGAAGCTGTGGGAGCGATTTTTGCCTGCCTGAATGTATCTGACGTGCTCCTGTACTCCCGCTTTCTTAAGAATGTAATAGGTAACGATGGAGTTTTCTCCGCAGTTCCCGTAGCCTTTTGACCAGGAAACATTGGCCTGATTGTAGTATTCATCGCCGTAACTGGGGTCATTCCGTACCCAGGTAACGCCCAACCAGGCGTAAACCGGCCTTGTGAACCATTCGGAGCTATTGGAATTGATCAGCCGGTTATCGACAATCTCTGTTACCCGTTCTGCTATCCGCCGCCTGTTTTCCGGGCTCTTATCTTCATTGTATTCATCCCGGACATATTTAATAACATCACCTATTGAATCTTCATTTACATCCCTGTCGGCTTTGGCGTTATGGAAGCCTGTGCCTGACAGCAAAATAACGAGGCAAAACAGAATGATCTTTTTTGTCATGATGAGTGAGTATCAAATAGGTTTATTCTAACGCCGTATAATAATAAAGGGGCTCTTTCGCCGGGTCAAGTTTCCGTCCTGATTGTATTTATGTTAATTGTATTTATGTTATAGGTATTTTGTTTATGCTTTTTTTACTAATTTTCTTATGCCTTTTTCGAATATTTCTTTGTCAAACTGTAGAGCTGCTGAATGCATTTTTTTGGGGTTATAGTTTTTTTCGTTAGCTAGCAGTCTGGCAAGGCCGTCTTCTAAAGAATCAGGCGTTGGTTCGTAAAAAAATTCACCTGAAATACCGGCCTGTACGCTTTCGGTTACGCCACCCATACCATAGGCAAGAACCGGTTTTCCGGCTGCCATGGCTTCTACGGGAGTGATGCCAAAGTCTTCTTCGCCCGGGAAGATAAAAGCGCGGCAATGCTGATAGTAATCCCGTACCGCGTGATCGTCTTTGTAGCCTAAGAATTCAATATTATCTTTGGCGATGGATTCCAGGTATTTCCGCTGGGCGCCGTCGCCAATGATCACCAGTTTTCTTTTGATTTTGTTAAATACTTTGATGGCTAATTTAATCCGTTTGAAGGGGGTAAGGGCGGACACGATGAGAAAATAATCTTCATGGTTTTTCTGCGGAGTGAACCGTTTAACGTCTACCGGCGGGTAGATCACTTTTGCCTCTCTTCTCCAGTATTTTCGGATTCTTTTTTGTACATGTCTGGAATTGGCGATCAGGACATCCGGATTTTCGGCTGTCCGGAAATCCCATTGGCGGATAGGTTTCAGTTTGCCGGCAATCAGAAGACGCGCGAAATCAGAGTAATTTT
>CAZSOH010000086.1:0-4469 GCA_964608535.1 uncultured Candidatus Peribacteria bacterium | reverse complement strand
CCCGGCCCAGCCGCGACACTTCCTGACGATCCGCGACGCCGGTTACCGGTTCGTCAAATAGCCGCCCGCGACCGTCTCGAAAATCCCCGCTGCCGTTCGGCTCATTTGAGTCCGCGCAACCAAGCGATGAGATCGGCGAGTTCCTGTTTCGTCAGCGTCTCGTCAACGCCAACGGGCATCAGTGAAACGGTGCTCGGCGCGATCTGTTCGATATCCGTTCTGGCGATCTCGACCGCCTCGCCCACTTGCTGCTGCAGAGTCAGGGAGGCGCCCGATTCGCGAGTGATCAATCCACTCAACACACGGCCATCGTTGGTGATGATCGAGTAGGGTTCGTATTGACGGACGATGCTGGCCGATGGGAAGACGATCGATTCGAGCAAGTCGCGAGACGAACGGTTGGCGCCGATGGTGTCCGGGCCGTGATTGCCAATTACAGTGCAATTGATGTTTACGCCAAAAAGCGTGACGAAGCGGAGGAAAAAGTGAATGAAGTGATCCAGAAGCTTTTTGCCGATAAGGACATTATTCTGGAGCGGGTGCTCCTCAGGCACATCGCTTTTTCATCTGAATATGCCCAGGCGATCGAAGATAAGCAGGTGGCCGAACAGCGCATCCAGAAAGCTGAATTCCAACGCCAGGAAGCTGAAAAGCTAAAAGAAAAGAAGATTATTGAAGCCGAAGCGGACGCTAAAGCCATTGAGCTTAAGGGGGAAACCCTGAGAAAATTCCCTCAGGTGATCCAATTTGAATTTGTTCAGAAAATGGCAGGCAGTATAAACTGGGGTATTATGCCTGATAATATTCTTCCTTTGCTTAATTTAGGCCAATAATCCTTAAAAACTCATAACCTGTTACACTTTGTTACTTTGACTGAAGCACTTACACCTACTGATGTAAAACTTGAAAACTTTAAAACTTGTAACTATTAATTTCATTGCTTAATTCAAAATAGTTTTTAAGTTTAAAGTCAAATGGTTTCAGAACGAGAATGAGAGCAAGAGCGTAACAAACAGAGAGTTTTCAAATTTTTACTTTATGCAGAAAAAGATAGACCCTATAGTTGCCCAGCTCAAAGCTTACGCCAAGCAAGCCGGGTTTGAACGTGCAGTGGTGGGTTTGAGCGGCGGAGTAGACAGCGCTTTGACCGCAAAGCTTGGTGTGATGGCTTTGGGACATGAGAATGTGATGGCGCTGATTATGCCGAATGATGGTTTAACAAAGCCTCAGAATATTAAAGACGCTCAGGATTGGGCGAATGAATTGGGAATTGAACACCACCTAATTCCGATCAACCCGTTTATTGACGGTTATGAAAAATTACCCTGGAAGTCCTCCAGTCTGGCTCAAATGAATATACAGGCGCGGGTCAGAATGACCCTTCTCTATCACTATGCCAATACCCACAACGCGATCGTTCTGGGCACTGGGAATAAAACGGAATTAATGCTGGGTTATTTCACCAAACATGGGGACGGCGCGACTGACATTCTGCCGATCGGAAACCTTTATAAAACGGAGGTTTGGGAGCTTTCAGAACAACTGGGCGTTCCCGAAGTTATCGTCCATAAAACGGCCTCCGCTGAGCTGATGCGGGACCAAACGGACGAGGAAGAAATCGGGATGGAATATGCTGATATTGATGAAGTTCTGAAGCGATTTGAGCAGGGTGAAAAACCGGGTAATGAAATGGAGCAGAAGCTTTATGACCGGATGAGGGCGAACGAGCATAAAAACGACACACCTCCGATTATCAGTTTTTAGGCATAATTATAAGCTCCTCAAATACGCCTCTAAAATGATCTGGGCGGAAACCATATCACGCTGGCCTTTTTGCTCTTTGGCGCTCAGGCCCTGTTGCTGGAGCTTTTTAATGGATTGTTTGGTGGTCAGGCGTTCATCAAAGTATTCTACCGGAATAGGGCTGAGGGCGTTTTTCAGTTTATCGCCGAATTGCTGGGTTTTAATAAAGCGTTCGCCCACTGAGCCGTCCATCTCGATCGGCAGGCCTATGATCACTTTTGTCACCTGTTCTGTTTCACAGAATTCCCGGAGTTCCGCAATCAGTTTTTTAACCGATTTTATCTCTAAAAAGTCCCGGGGGAAGGCGACCTGTTTATCAAAATCTGATATCGCCAGACCGACGCGTTTATCACCGAAATCGATGGCTAAATATTTTCCTTTGCTCATCTCAAATTGTGGGTCAAATTGTGGGTCAAATTGTGGGTCAAATTGTGGCCTCCAATGGCCGATTACCCACTATTTAACTTCTTTTTCCTCCCCCTTTTCCTCTTTAACTTCTTTTTTCACCTCTTTTTCCTTTGCCTTAGCGGCCTTCTCTGTTTTTCCTTTCCCCATATCGGCAATGGCTTTTGCTACCAACGCTTTCTTCCGGGCTGCATTGTTTTTATGGATCAGCTTCTTTTTGGCTGCCGTATCAATAGAGCTAACCACTTTTGGCAGGATTTTATTCGCTTTATCGGCTTCGTTTTTCTGGGCATAGCCTAAAATCAGCTTAATCATGGATTTCATGTGGCTGTTGTAGTGACGGTTTCGGGCTGTCCGCGCCTGATCCTGTTTCATTCGTTTGATGGCTTGCTTTGTAATAGGCATATCTTCAGTTGTAAGTTATAAGTTGTAAGTTATAAGCCGACTTTTCTTAGCTTGGGAATTTTATCGTATGAAAGGGCTCTATGCAAGGGAAAAGGGCTTTTTTACTTAATAAATCTCATAATCGTCACCCAAAACGATTGAAATGTCCGCTCCGCCCTCCTGAGTAATCGGCTCATCGCTGGGGATCGGATCTCCTTTTACAAAGTTTTCGAGGGCATCGAGAGTGGGCTGATGGTCGGCGATCACTGTCCCATCCAGATCCACCTTCCATTTTCCATAACGAACAAAACTGCGTTCAATATATTTTCTTTTCCCGTTTCCCTCCTTAAAATTATCGATATTGACAATATTGAAGCCAAACCGGTTTAAATGACTGGTTACTTTACGGGCGATGCCAGGCATTTTAGTGGCATTTAACACTTCGATCTTTACAGGGTGAAGCAATACGTCCCGACGATGGAATATTAAATCAGCGTACTTATGAATGAGGTCCAGATTATTGCCGTCAGGAATCAGTACAAACTGGCCGTTATAGTATTTCCTTTCCGGGGTATATAAAAACCCTCCGTCCCGGCTCGGATCATCATGAAGGACCTTCATGACCATATTCTCCCGCTCAAAATCCTTCGCGAAAGAAGCCATCGCCAGCATTTCCCGGAGCGTCATATTGGTGTTGATGTTGTTGCTGATTGACTGATAGAGCTTTTTGATGGTTGAGGGGCTCGTGAGAACATTGGCAGAAAGCGCCTTATCTTTAATGGCCATTAAGACCTGCTGCTGACGGGCCGCGCGGTCAAAATCAGAGGTTGTTTTCCGGCTTCGGACAAACTTGAGAGCGGTTTCACCATTCATCTCCTGCACTCCCGCATCAACTTCAAAGGTGGTGTAACCATCATCCGTCTCATTCGGGTAGTATGGGTCATAAATAGAATCTTTTACGTTAACGGTGATTCCTCCTAAACTATCGACTACTTCCACAAAAGCCCCAAAATCAACCCGGGCAAAATATTGTATGTCTAATCCGGCAATCTGACCTCCAATATCCATAAAAGCCTCATAACCGCCTTCTTCTCCGAGCTCATTTTTATTATTGCGATACAATTCGTTGATTTTTGCATTGCCGTATTTCTCGCTTCTAACATAGTAATCGCGGGGGATGGACAGCAGTGATACCTTTTTTGTCTTGAAGTCGAGGCTGGCCACCATAATCGTATCAATCAGGTCAGCTCCGTCCCGAACATGTCCTCCGTCCCCCAGCAATACAATATTGGTATAACCATATTCATCCTGTTTCAGATCTGCTCCGAGTGAGAACACGACATCTTTTGGGTCAAAATCCTTCACTGTGGAGTAAAAACCCATCGTTACCTTTACCACGATAAACGCGGCTATCATAACTGATACAAAGCCAAGGGCGTAGCTGCGCTGTTTTTTAGTGGTTCCTGTCACCAGCCGGCCACAATTAAGGAGGCTGTCTTTTATCTTTTTAAACGGCTTCAGGGGTGGCTTTGTACGAATTCTTCGGGTTCGAAAATCGGTCATAAAAAAATGGATTTTGCTTAGAAAATCTACAGGTTTACCGAGATACAGTCAAGAATGAGGATACGCAAAATCCTGCGCAGAAATGCGCAGGATTTTGTTGTTGATGCAAACTATTTAAGGGTAACGGTTGCTCCTGCCTCTTCCAGCATCTTCTGGAATTTTTCAGCTTCATCTTTCTTAACGCCCTCCTTGATGACTTTTGGAGCGCCATCCACCATATCTTTAGCCTCCTTAAGGCCAAGACCGGTGATCTCGCGAACCGCTTTGATACAAGCGATTTTCTGGCTGCCAGCGGCAGTCAGCTCAACATCGAA
>CAZSOH010000085.1:0-4512 GCA_964608535.1 uncultured Candidatus Peribacteria bacterium | reverse complement strand
GTTACATCGGCGACCGTTTTCTGCCCGATAAAGCCATTGATCTGATCGACGAAGCGACCTCGGGGCTCAAGATCGAACTGGAAAGCAAACCGGTTGAGCTGGATGTGATGCATCGAAAGCTGATGCAGCTTGAGATCGAGCGGGAAGCGCTCAAAAAAGAATCGGATGAGGAATCGAAAGAACGGCTCAAAAAGGTCACGAAAGAAATCGAAGACCTTTCGGAAAAAGCCAAGGGGCTTGAACTTAAATGGAAAGAGGAAAAAGAGAAAATTGAGGCCTTCAGCGCGGATAAGGAAAAGCTCGATCAGCTGAAAAGTGAAGCTGAAAAACTGGAACGCCAGGGTGAACTCCAGAAGGTGGCGGAGATCCGCTACGGCCAGATCCCTGAGCTTGAGAAGAAGCTCAAAACAATGGAAGAGAAGCTGAAAAAACCCGGCGAAAAGTCTTTGCTGAAGCAGGAAGTGACGGAAGAAGACATCGCGGCAGTGGTGTCCCGCTGGACGGGGATTCCGGTTTCTAAAATGCTGGAGACCGAAACCCAGCAGCTGGCGAAGATGGAAGATGAGCTCGAGCAGCGGGTGATCGGCCAGAAGAACGCGATTGTGGCGGTGAGCAATGCGGTCCGCCGTGCCCGGGCGGGTATCGCTAACCCCGATAAGCCTATTGGTTCCTTTATTTTTATGGGGCCGACGGGGGTGGGGAAGACGGAGCTGGCCAAGGCACTTGCCGCGTTTATGTTTAATGACGAAAAGTCGATTATTCGTATCGATATGTCGGAATATATGGAACGGCACGCGGTGGCCCGGCTCATCGGCGCGCCTCCGGGTTATGTGGGTTACGAGGAGGGCGGCCAGCTGACCGAAGCGGTGCGAAGACGGCCTTATTCCGTCATCCTTTTTGATGAGATTGAGAAGGCCCACCCCGAAGTCTTTAATGTGCTTTTGCAAGTGCTCGATGACGGGCGGCTGACCGACAGCAAAGGCCGGACGGTCGATTTCCGCAACACGGTGATCATCATGACCAGCAATCTGGCGAGCGATGTGATCCAGAAATACGCGATGGATACTTCTTCGGAAGAGATGATGATGGCGAAACTGGAGAAAGACGATAAGAAAAGGGCCGCGGCGTATGAAAACGCGAAGAAGGGGATGGTGACAGAAGTCCATCAGGTCCTGCGGAAGGCGTTTAAGCCGGAATTTCTGAACCGAATCGATGAAATCATTATTTTTGAATCGCTGACCCTTGAAGAAATTTCTGAAATTGTCGACCTTCAGATTGCGGAAATGCAAAACAGGCTGCGCGCCCATAAAATCGAGATCTCGGTTACGCCAAAGGCGAAGGAAATTTTAGCCAAAAACGGTTTCGATCCCCAATTCGGCGCCCGTCCCCTAAAACGCTACATTCAGCAGACCATCGAAAATCCTCTCGCGATGATGATTGTGGAAGGCAAGGTGAAAGACGGGGCGGAGGTGAAGGTTAAGGATAAGGATGGGGAAATTGTGATTGGGTGATGGGTGGGGGGTGAAATTTTGACATATTTTAGGCATTATGATAGAATCGCCTCCTTTTTACTGAATAACTGTAAATGAATATGTCACTTGAAAGAGAACCAGTATTTTCCAGGCCCACTCAGAAAGAGATTGAGGCAATGGCTAAAACGTTAGATTCGGGCTGGCTGGGTGCACTGGATATTTTATGCCGAAAAGAAGAATTGTCTGTGAATGACCTAAGGGAAATAGGCCTTACAGACTGGATGCAGAGAGAGTTGGCGGAGGGCCGTTTTTCCGGTTGGGAGGTGGAGGATTTAGAGCAATTAAGAGAGCTTTTGACAGGGTCAAAGTCGGAAGAGCTGGATGAGGAAGGGGCCGAAAGACTAAGGCGGAGCGCAGCCAGATTATTTCTTGCCGGATTGACAGCCCCATTGGGGGTTGATGAATTGTCACATGATGATTCGGAGGACTCAGATTTAGATAACTAAATTTAATATCATGAACAATATTTCAGAAAATGCTAATCCTTATGAGGCGGGTTTGCCAGTTGCTTTTGTTTATACTCAGCCAAATCACCCCGATTCTTTCATGATCCACCAAAAAGGCGCTGATAATTGCTGTACCTCTAATTTTGGCCAGCTCGCGGAACATGCAAAAGGTCTGGGCAAGGTCGTTTTTTTGACCCGGGAGCAAATGAAAGCAATGTTTTCCCCCTTTGAGGCCGAAGAAAGATGCAGGCCTTTTACGCCTGAGGAACAGAGAAATTTATTAGATATTTAATGGATAAGCCTAAGCCAAACACAGGTGAACAGGGCAGTGAAGGCGAAAGTGTTAATCTTCTGGATTTGCTGAGTCAGCTTTCTCGGGCCAGATACCCTTATGGCGAGGCAGACAGAGCAAATGCCAGAAAAATCTTAAAATTCACTTCTAACGGCGCTCCAAACGAAGTTCTGCCTTTAGATTTTAGTGCATCTTTTTCCCGCTTATGTGAAGCAGCCCGGCGTGCGGCGCAGAGGATTCTTAATAGTGAAAAAGCGCCAAATTAATCTGATTGTAAATTTTGGTAAGTGGGGCGAACGATGGGTTTTCCCGATCTGCATCGGGACAGGCTTCTCAACCCATCGTTAAAAATATCCACGATAGTCTGTGAGTATGTGGGGCGAACGATGGGTTTCGAACCCACGACCTCAGGAGCCACAATCCTGCGCTCTAACCAACTGAGCTACGTTCGCCATGCTTGATTGCTCCGAAAGTTTATAATCTATTGGTCTAAAATGCAAGATTCTTGAGACTCGCTCTTGAGACTTGAGACTTTTTATGCTATAATAATATGATTTACTGAACCTAATTTCGTGGACAACTTATTTCAATCCATCGGCATACACGTTATTAACGCGGTTAATGCCAAATTAGAACGAACCATTGAGCTTGCGCCTTATATTCTGGGGGCAGTCGCGGTGTTTTTGTTCGGCTGGGTTCTGGCCGAGATTGTGTACCGTCTGATTATGAGCCTTGGCCACAAGTTAAAGCTTGAGCACATATCGGAAAAAATCGGTTTAAAGCATTTTCTCGAAAACCAGAAAATGAAATTAACGCCTACCGAAGTGATCGGCAGGGGCGTACGGGGCTATCTGGTCTTTCTGTTTTTTATTGAGGCGACTAAAATTGCCCAGTTAACCCAGGTTGCTGAGTTTCTGACCAGGGTAATCAATTACATTCCCGAGGTGATTATCGCCTTATTTATTATGCTCGTGGGGATCCGGATCGGAAATACCCTCCAGACGCTGATTACAACGTCGATGACTTTTGCCCGTGCGAATACGGCTAAAGCGCTCGGTTTAGCGGCCCGTTATACGATTATCACTTTCGCTGTTTTGGCTGCCCTTTCCCAGCTTCAGATTGCCGATATTCTGGTTAATGTGATGTTTATCGGTTTTATCGCTTTTCTGACAATTGCCGGTGGCCTTGCTTTCGGATTGGGAGGTAAGGATTTGGTCGCGGAGCTATTGGAAGATATTAAAAAAGTTGAAATGAAGGAAATCAGGAAGGAGATTAAGGCTGAACTGAAGCATACGAAGAAGAAGTAATTATTTGGGGCTCAAGTCTCAGGTCTCAAGTCTCAGGGGAATATTTGACCTGAACTTTCTTTATTAAACTAAAAAGCATCTTAACAATTGATTCCAGCTCAGCTCTTGTTCTCTTAAGCCAATCTTGATCAATTGAGTATTGATTATTGATGACGCTAAGGCAAGCAGCAGTTTCGAATGCAGAACTTTTGCTGATAATGTAGAATCTTTTTCGATCCAACTTGGTTGAACGACCAACACCCTCAGCGATGTTCAGGACAATAGAAACAGAGGCTCTTTTTAGCTGATCCTGAAGAAAAAAGTCAATTTGTTTATTGGACTTTAGAAAAATAAAGATGTTTTTGTTTAGTTCCAGTGCTTTTTGATAGACATGTAATTGTTCAAAATCAAACATAAAAGTTAGTTACAAAATATTCATTAGTATTCAAAAGAGGTGTCATTGTATTACTCAGAATATCCTTAATGCAACACTTGAGATGTGAGACCTGAGACTTGAGACTGTTCATTAAGTTCAACATCGTATATAATTTTCGCGAAATTGACTTTAATGAACACAATGTACCGGGGGCGTCCAGGCTCCATTCGATCGCACCGTCGGCTTTCTGGATCCGCCGGGCGTACGGGGTGGGCGACTCTCCCTGCGCTCGCGGGGTGACGGTGCCGGCAAAAACGGCGTCGAGCGTGTCCACGAGAAGGCCGGCGCCCACGCGCGCGAGCCGGTCGGTCAGCGACCCGGCCGTGTCGTCCGGAGCGACGGCGACCTCGCGGCTCAGCAGAAGGTCCCCGGTATCGATCCCCTCGTCCATGCGCATCGTCGTGCAACCGGTCACCGTGTCGCCGGCCAGAAGCGCCGCCTGCACGGGCGAAACGCCGCGGTGCTTCGGCAAGAGCGAGGCGTGCACGTTGATGCACCCGGCCGGCGGCAGGTCGAGCAG
>CAZSOH010000084.1:0-4634 GCA_964608535.1 uncultured Candidatus Peribacteria bacterium | reverse complement strand
TATTTTATTCCAAGCTGAAGACAACCAACTAGATTACAGATTGTAACTAGCATACAGAAGAATGCTCTTCCTATCTGTATATAATTTCTCCGTTAAAGAGAACATCGACCGATGGTCTTTCGGAACTTACCAGTTTAAATTCTATTTCTCCATCCGGAAGGCGGTAGTCTGTTGGCGGGTTACCTCCAATCATTTTGGCGACAAGCATGAATAAATCTCTTCGGGTTTTGGGGTTGTTCGGCTGAATATTGAGTTTCTCTGACATAGTATGGGTGTGGATTACCGATTATAACTTTTTTAATGCTTCCTTTTCCTTACGGCTAACCCTCCCATTAAGCCGGAGAAAACAAGTAACAGCAGAGCCGGGTTTCCTGTTTGTGCCAATTGCATTCCTGCTTCGCGTGGGACTAAAGCTTCGCTTTGTGGGACAACTTCGTGTGAGGCTGTAGTAGTATCACTGGTGGTGGGGGATGAGTTGAAGTCAGGAACGGTTTTGTAAGAATTTGGGTTGATAGACACTGTTCTTTTGACGGCTGGAGAGGTAGTGGTTTTTGCGGGAAGTAGGGTTGGAGTGGGTTTGGGGGCAGGGTTAGGTTCAGGTTTCGATGCTGGTGCTGTTGGTGCGGAGGTTGGTGCTGGCGCTGGCGCGTTTTTAGCCGCGTCCAGTTCTTCCTGGGTTTTAAAGTACTGGAGTTCCCAACGGAGAGTTTTTCCGGCTTCCAGCGTTTGGGGGTTTACAGATTTAAGCCAAACCAGAGGATACCGGCTGCTTTTTCGCTGGGCTTCCAGGTAGTAATGTCCGGCAGGCATTGAAAATTCTTCGCCGGAAGAACCGTTTCTGACCAGGTGCCCTTTAATGCTTGTGCCCTGATGAAGGAACCAGTTTCCTGAGAAGGGATTTCTGTTTTCATCTGTGATAATGATTTTAACAGTACCGTTTTCATTGCTTTGCTGAGCTAGGGCGGAGAGAGGCAGAAAGGCCATTACAAACAAAGCGGTAAAGATTGTAGACAGGAATTTGGACATGATTTTTTTGGTTAATGCAGGGGGGTATACTACGGTTTAAAATTCCTCGTGTCAAACCCCTGTTTTTCTTTGTTGTCGAGGATTATTTTATGTTAGTATTTTTACACTTAAAACTCATTCTTTCTCCATTCATATTCTCATCCGGGATTCTGAATTGATACTGAATCGAGTTCAGCACATGGTTCAGAATGACTAACGAATTAATATGAAGCAGAAAGTTAAAAAGACCCTCAAATTTCTCCGTTCAGCTAAAATGTTAGCGCTTTTTAGTGTGGCTGGTTTGATTGCCGTTCTCCTATTTATATACGCGCTGGTGCCGCTGCCGAATATTGATGACGGTTATCTGCCTGATGAGGTTCGGAAGCTTTCGAATAATGCGCCGCTAACCCTTCATTTCAACCAGCCAATGAAACCGGATACTGTGGAGTCAAACTTTTCGATTGAACCCTCTGTGGGAGGGATTTTTGAATGGACGGATTCACGGACGCTGGCTTTTACCCCCGAAAAACCATTTAAAATTGATGATGAATACAAAGTGACGATCGGCGCGAAGGCTATGAGTCAGTACATGAAACGATTCGGAGTGGATCTGACGATCCGGTTCCGGGTTTCCGGGCCGCCCCTCATCCGGTTCATCTCACCTTATTTAGAGGAGTCTGCTGTTCAGCCCGAGGTGGTTGATCTGGCCGAAGGGGATGAACAGACGGGTTTTGTGGAAGATGTTCAGCTGCCTGAGCAGGTTCTGGTGATCCCCAATGATCAGCGGGTGACGGTGATGTTTGACCGGCCGATGCGGGCGCTGACCAGTCTGGATGACAGCAATATCAACCAGCCGTTTCCCGAGCTTAAAATTGATCCGCCTGTGAAAGGGGAGTATAAGTGGGTCGGGACGACCGCTTTTCAGTTTATTCCGGATGAATGGATTCCCGGTACTACCTATACCCTTACGCTCCCGGCGGGCATCACTTCTCTGGATGGCGGAAAGACAGAAGAGGAGGTGACCTGGTCGGTTTCTACCGAAGCCCCCGCCGTTATCTCGTCGGTACCTTTTGAAGGCAGCGACACTTTTAAAGTGGATGAGGCGATCAAGCTCACCTTTAATCAGCCGATGGAACTGGATTACATCCGGCCCGGAGAAAATGTGCTTCTGTATCCCACCAACGACGTAGACGCGGATACGAATCCGAGGAATGACGGCTTCTTTAATACTGAAGTGGTTTACGGTAAAAATGAAGACGGAAAAGTAGACCGTTCGACTTTGGTTTTTAAACCTGAGTTTGATTATCAGTACTCGACGGATTATGAACTGGTGCTCCATAAGGATTTGCCGGGAGCGGCTAAAAAACTCGGAGACGGTTACGGGGACCGCCAGAGTTTATCAGAATTCAGGCTGAACTTCAGTACGGTGAGTGAGCCGGACATCGTGAAATTCTTTCCGGCTCAGGGCGAAAAACAGTACGATGACACGGCGATCCGTATTTGGTTTGCCTCGGAAATGACCGAAGAACTGATTCGGGATAAATTCTCCATTGACGCGGAATTTGATGAAGAGCCAACCGTAATGGTGGATGAGATTTATACTCAGGATTTCGGAACGGTCTGGCAGGCGACGATTGATTACGGCCTGAAGCCAAGCCATTATTATAATTTTTCGTTCAAAGGCCCTTTTACGGATGTTGCCGGAAATGAATCGGATAAGGGTTTTAAGACCAGCTTCAAGACGGCTGCCAAAAAACCTTTCCTTACTTTGATGACCCCTAAACAGTTCGGCCTTTTTATGGAAGGGGTGGATCCTGTGTACACGATGAAGTACGTCAATATCAATACGCTCAATGTAGAATTCTGTCCGGTGAGCCAGGCTGATTTCTTCAGTACGTCGAGCCAGTACCGATGGCATACTTACCGGTGTAATAATCCCCAGAAGAAAACCCTTTCCCTGTCGCCTGAACTCAATAAAACGGAATGGACCGATCTTGATTTAAAAGACCTTTTTAAAGGCGACTTTGATCAGGGGATGTATTTTGTTGAAATGAGTTCTCCGGAATATCTGGATTACCAAAACAAGCCTGCCCGTTTTTATCAGACTTTCTTTATTAGCGACACGAACTTGGCGCTCAAGAAGTCCAGCCGGGATTTGCTGGTGTGGGCCACTGACCTCAAGACCGGTCTTCCGGTTTCCAGAATGGAACTGAAAGTCTATTCTTCGAAAGGGGTGGAACTCAAAACCGGCGTAACGAATGGGGAGGGAGTCTATAAGATCACGGAGGATTTTGAGGATGGGGTGTATGTTGTTGGCCGGAAGACCCTGGAGGGGGAGAACCGCTGGGCGATTTCCAGCCAGTACTGGAGTGATGGTATCCAGACGTGGCAGTATGGCCTGAGCGGGGATTATGTGGGTTATAATGAACCCCGGATTTACCTTTATACCGAACGTCCCCTTTACCGCCCCGGAGACACGATTTATTACAAGGGAATTTACCGAATGGACAAGGACGCTTCCCTGAGTCTGCCAAAAGACCGCAAGGTGAGAGTGGTTCTGGAAGACAGTGAATACAACGAGGTGGATTCAACCTTGGTGGGTATGCTGGCAGACGGCTCTTTTAACGGAAAGTTCACTCTGGACGAAAAAGCCAGGCTCGGGCAGTATAATGTGTATGTCGAAACGGCTGACCTGGAATATTCTCAGCGTTTTTACCATAATTTTTTTGTTGAAGAGTATAAAAAACCCAAATTCAAGGTGGAACTTTTAGGGTCCGAAGCCGAATTGCAGCTGGGTGACCCCCTTGAGGTGGATGTGATGGCTAACTATTATTTTGGCGGGGCGATTCAGCGCGGTGAGGTGAGCTGGACTCTGATGCGGGAGCCTTACTTCTTTGACCTTTACCGGAAAAACGGCTACTTTTCGTTCGGCCAGTTCCGCGGCTTTTCCTGCTTCTGGGGTTATTGCGGCAGTGACACTAAAATTGTCGCGGAAGGGGAGGGGAAGCTGGACCAGACCGGCCGTCTCAAACTTAAACTGGATACCGATCCGGAAGACGGAGAAAGCCAAAGTTACCTTTATACGCTCAGCGCGACGGTGGAAAATCAGGATGGTGAAACCGTGAGCCAGCGCCAGACCTTTGTGGTCCACGAAGGTTCCTATTATATAGGTTTAAGTCCGGAGAATTATGTAGTTTCTTCCGGAAAACCACTGGAACTTAAACTGGTTAC
Source organism: uncultured Candidatus Peribacteria bacterium (assembly GCA_964608535.1). GTDB lineage: Bacteria > Patescibacteriota > Gracilibacteria > UM-FILTER-43-11 > UM-FILTER-43-11 > JAJDCE01. The sequence goes on along the minus strand of CAZSOH010000084.1, from coordinate 398 downwards.
GGTTGATCCTCAGGCAAATGAGGTGGGAGGCAAGAAGGTGCTTCTGGAACTCTATAAAGAAAAGTGGAATACAGTTAAAAAGCAGGGGGTTGACGGGGCCTTTTATGACGAGAGCGTCCGGGAACTTGAGTTTATCAAGAAGAAAACGGTGACGTCTTCTGAGGGGCCTGAGGTCTTTGAGATCAGCCTTGGCGGGTTTGAAGCCGGAATGTATGTGGTGAAAGCTAAAGGTTCGGACGGTAAGCATACCATCAACAGCGAAACCAATTTTTATATTTCCAGTTCTGACTTTGTTGACTGGGGGGCCGGCAATAATAACCGGATGGAGCTGGTTCCTGATAATCTGGAATATTTCGTGGGCGGAAAAGCCAGAATTCTGGTGAAATCTCCTTATGGTT
>CAZSOH010000083.1:0-4637 GCA_964608535.1 uncultured Candidatus Peribacteria bacterium | reverse complement strand
ATGAGTCTTTTTTTTATATAAGTTATAAAAGTTAAAGATTTATTTTTTAAAAACAGAACTATGGGATTCATGGATAAAGCCAAGGACATGTACAAACTCCAGAAACAAGCCAAAGAAATTAAAAAACAGCTCAAAAACATTCACGTGGAGGCTGAAACCGACGGTGTCACCATCACGATTGACGGCGAACAGCATTTTTTAAACGTTGTTATCGGCGAGGCGGCTCCAGCTGACCATGATAAACTGGGCAAAGCGATTGCCGATGCCGCTAATAAAGCTGTTAAAAAGTCACAGCAAATCGGCGCTGAAAAGATGAAAGAGGTCATGGGCGGACTTGGCGGTATGTTTGGACAATAATTCCAGTTGTGGGCCCAATTGTTGACCATCGCTTCGCTTTGTAGATCATATTGTGGTTATGATCCACGATTTGACCCACTCTTCGAGCCTGAGCCTCAGAGCCGAAGGCTATTTGACCCTCTATTTTATATATGAAGAAATTAGTAACAATCATATCTTTCTGTGTAGCTCTGATCTGGGTTTACCAGTTTTATGTGGGCGGACTTAATTATGTCCTTGACCCTTCTTCTGACAAGCGGGTGGTTCTTGATATTAAAAAGGGGTCTTCAGCGGATGCGATTGCTGACGAGCTTTATGTAAGAAAATTGATTCAGTCTCCCGCTATTTTTAAGTTTTATCTCAAGCAACATGATCTGGCGAGTCAGCTTAAGGCGGGCCGAATTGTCCTTCAGGAGAATTTTTCGCTTAAACAGATAGCGGACGCACTGATTGAAGGCGGGTCGAATGAAGTAGTGGTGACCCTGCTTGAAGGTTGGACGATCGAACAAATGGCAGAATATCTCGAAAAGAATGACTTAACCACTGCAGAATCATTTTTAGACTGCGTGAAGAATTGTGTTTTTGATTTCAACTTCCTGCCGGACGGATACTTAGAAGGTTATCTCTATCCGGATACTTATTTTGTCGATCCTGCCGCTTTTGATGATCAGGCTTTTATCACCCGGCTTATCAGCACCCTCGAAAGCCGGCTTACCGATGAGGACTGGCAGGCGGTTAAAGATTCCGGTTACAGCTTTGAGCAAATCATGATCATGGCTTCTATTATTGAACGGGAGGAACGCGTAAAGGCTGAACAGCCCACCATCGCCGGTATCCTATGGGACCGGTTTGATAACGCGGTCGGACTTGGGGCGGATGCGACAGTTCTTTACGCGCTTGGCCGCACCAAAGGCGGTTTAAGCTATCAGGACTTACAGGTGGACAGCCCTTATAATACCCGAAAATACCGGGGCCTTCCGCCAACTCCGATTGCCAATCCGAATATTTCCAGTATCCGCGCGGCCATTTACCCCAAACGAACCGACTATTTCTACTACCTGCACGATGCTGAGGGAGAGGTGCATTACGCCGAGACCTTAGATGAGCATAATGAAAATAAGCGGAAGTATCTTTAAAGTATCAAGTGCGAGTGCCAGCCCGACACGGTACTGGCGGGCGAGTCTCAAGTCATTGACATTCATTATCTGATTGTACAAAACTTGAGACTTATTATTGTTGATACTTCACCATTATAGTTGCTTTTCCGACCTGTTCGCCTGACTTCTCTGCTGTGACAGTGAAGTTATTTTCGCCCGGCGACAGGGTGACTGAGGTGCGGAATTTTTCAGAACCGGGGATATAATCCTTGATCTCTTTATCGTTGATGTACATGCGGGTCACCCATTTACCGACTGTACCACCGACAACGATTGTATCGAGTGATGTGGTGTAAGAACCGGTATCGGAAGGAATGCTGATGACCGGGCCTGCCGAGGCTCCGCTTTCAACATCAATCGTGATGCTGGCTTCACCGATCGCCTTGTCGTCGGGATCAAATGCCTTGACCGTATAGGTATTTTTTTCGCCGATTTTAAGATTCCCGATGGAAACAAAAGCCCTGTACTTAAAAGCCGTGTCTCCTGCTTTAAATAATGAGAGTTTGTAATTGTTAACGCTTACGGAAGCCGTTCCTTCAGGCACTGTCCCCTCAATTTCGAACTCAGTTTCGTTTGTGGTAAAACTTTCTCCGCTATTCGGCGCGGTGATCTTCACTCCCCCGCTGGAGGACGCTGGTGTCAGACTTTCTGTGTTCACGGTTTCACTTCCTGCCCCTGTTTCGTCGGCGCTGTTTACGCCGGCCTCATCTATCACTTTCTGGTCCAGTTCTAAGATAATCGTCGCCGCTTCACTCTGATTACCGGCTTTATCTTCCGCATATACTTTGTATTCATTTTCTCCAGCTTCCAGATTGCCATATTCGGTTTTGGCATAATAGGTAAATTCACCGCTTCCGGGCACGTATTTTCCAAGCCGGTAGTCGTTGACAATCACGGCCTGGGTATCTTTGCTGACTGACCCGCTAATAATCTGTTCAATATCCTCAATGGCAACTTTACTTTCCCCTTCGGCCAGTACAGGATCTTCTATTACCGGCGTTTCGGGTGGTGTTTTGTCGTATATTACTGTGAGGGTATCCACCTTTTTCCTGCTGCCGGAAAGATCTTCCGCCTCAATTTCGAAGTCATTCTCCCCTTCTAAAGTAAGCTTTACTCCGGTGATTTTCCACTTTCCTTCTCCAAGATCACTGGCCTTCTTACCGTCTACATACACCGCCTGAATTTTTTCTTCATCAAACTTTCCTTCAACCGTCAGACTGGACTTATTGGTTTCAAAATTTGCGGACGGTTTGGTCACATAAACCAAGCGTCCGATGTTGGCGATTTCATCTGATGTATCAGTTGTTTTTTCGCCCTCAGTCACCGAGGTATCGGTGTCTTCTTCCGACGGGGTTTCATCCGATAAATCAGATTCTTCAAAGGCAGAGATGGCGCCGTCTTTCTTGATGTTCCACCGGTACCAGTTGGTTTTCTTAAAGGTATCGCTCAGGGCAAAGATCACATCCACGTCGTCTCCGCGTTTTATGGAACCGATCGTCTCTTTATCTACCACCAGCTGCTGGCCCACACCGACTGTGTAGGTTTTTATGACGTTGTCATCATACTTCACCCCCACCTGCACGCTCCCCTCAGTTACATAAATGGTTCCCGGGTAAGTCAGGGCAAAGACGGCTCCGCGGGTATCAATCGTCAGAAGGTCCGTGGTCAGGCTGAAGGCGGAATCCGGATTTGTAATCCGTTCTACTTTAGTCCACACGCTTCCTTTTTTGATTTCTATATCAATGCTATACGTGTCATTTTTTTTCTTCAGGGTTGAAAACTCAACTTCCGTTTCGGTGTTCATTCTCATGATGCTCTGATCAAAAAGCGTGAGAGTCACTCTGCCGTCCGAACCGGTTTTTAGTTTTTCACCTCTGTATAAATAGATTTTATCCGGCGCGTTCTGCCATTCACTCTTCCCAACGGTCATCGCCTTAGCGCTTCCGCTTTCAATACTTAAGAAAACCTTTTCATTAAAGGTATTTTTGTTGCTGTCGATAAAAACATTGTTGAGCGCCCTCCATCCGAACACAACGCCGGCAAAGATCAGCCCAATAACCAGAAAGGGAAGAAAATAACTTACAATGCTTTTTCGAGCAGGGCGTTTATAATACATTTTTTGGGATAAATGGATAAACGATACGTTTAAACGGCGACAATTAGTCAAGTCATAAGCCGTAAGTCTTAAGCCTTAAGCATCGTCGGTTTATTTAAAGGACTCGTCAATGGTACAAAAAGGAGATTTGTTTGTCAATTTAGGCTGCTTTACCTATAATCAATTAGTCCTAAGTCTTAAGCTTTAAGTCTCAAGCTTTTCTTACGGCTTATGGCTTATTACTTACCGCACTACGAGAATGTTAACAAAAATTATCACCAAAGTGATCGGCGATCCCAATGAGAAGGAGCTGAAAACGATCCGGCCGCTCGTCGAACAGATTAATAAAAAGGAAGAAGAATATCAGAGCCTTACCGATGAGCAGCTGAAAGCCAAGACGGACGAATTCAGGTCACGCCTTGAAAAGGGGGAAACGGTTGATGATCTGCTGATAGAGGCTTTCGCGACCGTAAAAAATGCCTGCCGCCGCCTGGTCGGCTCTAAATTTCCTCTGGGAAAGGATGAAGTCACCTGGGAAATGGTCCCGTATGACTGTCAGCTCATCGGCGGGATTGTTCTGCACCGGGGAAAAATCTCCGAAATGAAAACCGGTGAAGGTAAAACGCTTGTTGCCTGCCTCCCGGTCTACCTCAACGCTTTAACCGGCAGAGGGGTTCATGTGGTTACAGTGAATGACTATCTTGCCTCCCGTGACGCGAAATGGATGGGGGTGGTTTATGAGTATTTGGGCCTGACGGTCGGAACGATCGTGCACGGTATCAGTCCTGATGAACGCAAGGCGGCATACGCCTCCGACATCACTTACGGCACCAACAACGAATTCGGATTCGATTATCTGCGGGACAATATGGTGACCGAGCTCGACCACAGGGTTCAGCGGCCGCTTCATTACGCCATTGTCGACGAAATTGACTCGATCCTCATCGATGAATCAAGAACTCCCTTAATTATTTCGTCACCCGCTTCAGAGTCGACTAAAAAATACCAGCAATACTCCCAGCTTATCGGACAGCTCAAGGCTGATGAGC
>CAZSOH010000082.1:0-4658 GCA_964608535.1 uncultured Candidatus Peribacteria bacterium | reverse complement strand
GTCGTGGCCGGTCTGGTTTTTAAATCTCAGGTTTCAAAACCAAAAACAGGTATAAAAGGACTTATTGGGGAAACCGGTGTGGTGAAAAAGGCCCTGACACCTGAGGGGAAAGTCTTTGTACATGGTGAGTTGTGGCGCGCCGAGTCAAAAACAGCCTTGCCGGAAGGGACTCGGGTCCGGGTGATAAAGATCGAAAACCTTGTTCTTGAGGTTGAAAAGGTTGATTAATTAAAATTTATCGGTTAGCTATCAAACCGAACACTGAACAAGAATAAAGGAGAGTCTTATGTATACTGCAATTATTATCATTATCCTCGCGATCTTTTTTCTTTCCGCAGCCATACGAATCTTAAACGAGTATGAGCGTGGAGTGGTATTCCGGCTGGGCAGGGTGATAAAGGCAAAAGGACCGGGGCTTATCATTCTCATCCCGATTGTGGATAAGATTGTAAAGGTCAGCCTGCGGCTCATTGCCATGGATGTGGACCCCCAGGATGTTATTACAAAGGATAACGTCTCTGTGAAGGTAAATGCCGTTATCTACTTCCGGGTGATCGATCCGGTCAAAGCGGTCATCGAGGTGGAAAATTACAGCTATGCCATGTCGCAGCTTGCTCAAACGACGTTGCGAAGTGTATGCGGACAGGCAGATCTGGATGAACTTTTATCAGCCAGAGAAAAAATCAACACCCAACTTCAGGAAATACTCGATACCCATACAGATCCATGGGGAATAAAAGTTGCGACCGTTGAACTTAAGCATATTGATTTGCCCCAGGAGATGCAGCGGGCGATGGCCAAACAGGCTGAGGCGGAGAGAGAGCGTCGGGCCAAGGTCATCAATGCGGAAGGTGAATTTCAGGCAGCTGCGAAACTGGCTGATGCGGCCGAAATTATTCAAGAGCACCCGATGGCTTTACAGTTGCGATATCTTCAGACCATGCGCGAGATGTCGGCGGAGAATAACACCACCACGATCTTTCCGTTTCCGATCGATATTGTAAAACCGCTAACAAAGCTCTTGGATGAAGCAACTAAAAGTCATAAGGGGAAAAACAGCGAATAAAAAAATCAGTACAAACTGGATCAAAGAAAAACATCGTTGTTACCGAATAAATAGCGGGGGCAGGCAGCCTCCGCTTCTGCTTTTTTTGAGCATGAAAGGAAAGGAGATTGATCTGACATGAATGAAAAGAAAAAACAACCAAAGGAAAAACCGCTTGAAAAAATGACCGTCAAAGAGCTGAGGGAAATAGCCAAGGAGATGCCGGAAATTACCGGAGTTCACGGACAGAACAAAGCGGAGCTGTTCAGCGCCATAAAAAAAGTAAGGGGGATTGAGGATAAAAAACCGAAAAAAATGGATACCACTGTCCGGGAAATCAAACAAAAAATTCGGGAATTAAAAACCAAGCGCATGGCGGCATTCGAATCAAGTGATAAAAAAATGGCGTCTATTTATCAGCGCAGAATCTTAAGATTAAAAAAAAGAACAAGAAAGGCTGCATAGCCTCGGGTTAAATTTTACATCGTAAATGATCATGAAAAAATCACAGATCGATCCGGCAGCAATGGCATTTGACATCGATGGTGTATTTGCAGATACCATGGCGCTTTTTATAGATATTGCTCGTGATGAATTTAACATCAACGGAATCAAGTATGAAGACATTACTAGCTATTCTTTACTAGAGTGCATCAACATGGAATCAAAGATCATAGAGGCTATCGTAACTAAAATTGTGGATGGGAACTACCAACCCACCTTGCGACCGTTTAAGAACGCACCCCAGGTATTATCCAGAATGGGTATGAAGCATGGCTCGGTTCTTTTTGTAACGGCCCGGCCCTATTTGGGCCCTATCCACGAATGGATGCTTAATGTCCTGCCCCTTGATCCAAGCGCAATCGAAATTATTACAACCGGGTCATTTGAGGGGAAGACGGGTATTCTAAAAGATAGAAATATCTCCTATTTTGTGGAAGATCGACTGGAAACCTGTTTTCTCCTGGAGGCAGCTGGAATTACACCTGTTCTTTTCAAGCAGCCGTGGAACCGGCAGAAACATCCGTTTATAGAAGTCGGCAACTGGACCGAACTGGCATCGCTGATCCAAATTTAAGTAACCGTTCACAGTTTACAGTTATCGGTTCACGGTTGAAAAACTGTGAACTGTGAACCGACAACTGTGAACGGTTACAAATTTAAAAGACTTATTTCTATGATTTCATCCTCTCTAAAGGGAATGATCAATGAGTTTATCGAATCGCTCTCTTCCGAAAAAGGATATTCGGCGAACACCTGCCGTGCCTATTTGCACGATCTAAACGAATTTGCGTCTTTTCTTGCAAGAGATCAGCAAGATGAAAATCAAGTGAACCTTCGCGGGAACGCGGTCAGGGCCGATGAGGTGAACGGTCTTCAGATCAGGCGTTATCTCGCTTTTTTATATAAAAAAAACAAAAAGATCACCATGGCACGAAAGCTTTCTGCTGTTCGCTCTTTTTTAAGGCACCTGACAAAATACGGTGTCATTATAGATAGTCCTGCAGATTCGATTCTAACCCCCAAACAGGAGAAATCGATTCCCGCCTTTCTTTCGGTGGATGATATGTTTAGATTGCTCGATTCAATTAAGACAGATAGCCTGTTTGGATTAAGAAATAGAGCCATTTTTGAAACGCTTTATTCCAGCGGATTACGGGTTTCCGAGCTGGCGGGGATGGACGTTTCAGATGTCGATTTTCCAGGCGGTGTGATTCGCGTCACCGGCAAGGGGAATAAAGAGCGGATAGTACCGATTGGTCAGAAGGCGGCGGAGGCGATAAAAAAATACAGAAGGGAGCTGCTGAAGTCATCAGATTTCCGAAAAGGAGGGATGCAGACCGATAATAATGGTCCTCTTTTTTTAAATAAAAATAACCGGCGGCTGACGTCACGGTCTATCGCTCGTATTCTTGAAAAAGTCATCAGGGATTGCGGATTTCCGATCCCTGTTTCCCCCCACGCGCTTCGTCATTCATTTGCGACTCATTTGCTTGATGCAGGAGCGGATTTAAGGGTTGTACAGGAACTTTTGGGGCACAAAAGTCTTTCCACCACTCAAATGTATACCCACGTGAGTATAGATAAACTGATGGAGACCTATGATAAGGCCCATCCCAGGCATTAGGCTGACTCGGGGTTTGCGACATTTGACTTTTTACGAGTTCATCAATTTTCTAGAACAAAAAGCTCAGACACAGACCGTTCGTTTCAGTAGAAGGGAACAATATGGAAACAACAAATGAAACCCACGGCTTGCGGTATGCAGCCGCTGCTTTTCGCTCCAACCTCCACGGCACAACCATTTTGGCGGTGAGGCACAAGGGCAAAGTGGTCGTCGCAGGAGATGGACAGGTTACGTTAAACGATACCATTATAAAGCACCATGCCAAAAAGGTCAGAAGGATATATAATGAGAAAATCATTGTGGGGTTTGCCGGTGCAACGGCGGATGCGCTGAATCTTTCAGAGCGTTTGGAGGCCAAGCTGGAGCGTTACAATGGAAATTTGACCCGCAGTGCCGTCGAGTTGGCCCGGGATTGGCGAACCGATAAATATTTGAGACGGCTTGAGGCGATCATGATTGCGGTAGATGAGTCGAGAATGTTTCTTATCTCCGGCAACGGCGATGTGATGGAACCCGATGAGGGTATTTTAGGAATAGGAGCCGGGGGTGTGGGTGCCCAGGGGGCGGCAACGGCACTTCTCAAACATACCGACATGGATGCAAAGGCGATTGTAGAAGCAGCGATGAAAATCGCAGCTTCGACATGTATTTTTACAAACGATGCCGTGACCATTGAATCACTTTAACAGGTTCAAAAAGTGGTTGGGTATGGCGGCATTATCTGTTTCATCTTTGGAGAGCATTAAGGGAGAATAATAAAATGAAAAAGAAGTATAGGTCGGTGGCATGAGTCGATTGAGACCACCTGAAATCGTTAAAGCACTGGATAAATATGTCATTGGACAGGAAAAGGCCAAGCGATCCGTAGCGATCGCATTGAGAAACCGATGGCGCAGGCAGCAGGTCCCTGAAGAATTACGGGATGAGATTGCACCCAAAAATATTATTTTGATCGGCCCCACCGGCGTTGGAAAGACCGAGATTGCAAGACGGCTGTCAAAACTGGCGGATTCTCCTTTTATCAAAGTTGAAGCCTCTAAATTCACCGAAGTTGGGTATGTGGGAAGAGATGTCGAATCAATGGTAAGGGATCTTTTGGAACTAACGGTAAACCAGCTCAAATCAAAGGAGCAGGAGGCGGTCAAAGAGAAGGCCTACCAGAATGCCGAGGAAAAGATGCTGGACCTTCTCCTTCCCAAGTCCGGTAATACTTTAGAACACAAAACCGATGATTCAAAGGAGACTGCTTTCGAAGTTGTTCCAAAAGCCGGTGGCGAACTGTATTCCACTAGGGAAAAACTTCGCACCATGCTCCGCAGCGGTAAGCTGGACAATAGATACGTCGACCTCGATGTCACAGAACGGTCGATGCCGGTTGTGTAAATTTTTTCGTATGTCGGTATGGAGGTGATGGTGATCAATTATGATTTGAAGAGCTAACGGCTGAACTCCAGTCGCTATTAGAAATATAGAATTCTGTTATCT
>CAZSOH010000081.1:0-4694 GCA_964608535.1 uncultured Candidatus Peribacteria bacterium | reverse complement strand
TCATCTAAAACAGCTTCCTGCGTTTCAATAACTGACCTGCAGACACTCCTTAAACTCGTCAGTTTTGGATGAAAGCTATAGGTACCAAGTTCCAGACGTGTCGTATTTAAGAGCACGTTGATAAATTCAATATTTTTTTGGTTAGCCTTCAGGATCTCACGCACATACTGGTGCTGTTTTTTATTAAGCTTTCCAAAAGTCTCACTTAAAAGCATTTCAGTATAGCTTTTAATAATAGCGGGAGAATCTTTAAGCTGATGGGCAGTAAGCGAAATAATCTCAGTCTTAGCCTGATCTATTTCCTTTATCTTTGTGATATCCCGTTCAATTCCTACAAAATACTTCAGCTTTCCGCTTCGGTTCAAAACAGGGGCAACACGAATCTCAGCATGATAAAAACCATCCCTTTTCCGGCGATTGGTAATTTCACCAATAAACATTTTTTTATCCTTTTTGATCCGCTTCCAGAATCGCTTATAAAATGATCGGGGCATCTGATTTCCCCAAAGTGATGGACGGTTGCCGATAATCTCTCTGGGTTTATAACCCGTCACTTTTGTAACTGCTTCATTAGCATACAAAATAACCCCGTCGGGGTCGGTAATAATAATATGATCCGTAGCATGATCGATTGCCAGCTTAAAGAGTTTTAAATCATCTTTGTCGAATGGCATTTATATTTTTGTTTTAAAAAAGAATCACCACAAACAGTATACTAAAAATAATTCACAAATAAAACATAACCCGCCCGAAGAACAAGCCAGAACATACTTTTCGAAATCTATTTTGAGAATAAATCGAATTTCCTAATATACATAAAAACACATCTCAAATACAAAATAGTGGTGGGCGATGGAAGACTTGAACTTCCGACCTCTACATTATCAGTGTAGCGCTCTAACCAGCTGAGCTAATCGCCCTAATTGTCTGGACTCTAACCATCCCAGCTCATCGGGATAATCACCCCCCTGAATTGACGACAAGAAAGATACCGAAGGGGGGAATACAAGTCAAATTATTTTTCGGCAAACTCAATATCCAGACTGCCCGGCACAGCGATATTCCCGCTCATAATCCCCTCTTCAATGAAACCGACCACATTGAAAGGTCTGACTGACTCCGCAATGGTCCCATCAAGATTGGAACTTCCTTCAAGATGACCAGTCAAAACAAAAATACCGTTAGAAGAATCAATAAAACCTAAGCACTGGGTTGAATTAGAATAACCAGCCCCCTCAACAACTTTTTTGTCAGACTGAACTGAAAGATTACCTGTTAAATGCAGATCGCAGGAAGCCGACTCATCACCCTTAAATACCACTTCAATATCACCGGAAACTGTTTCTGTATCATGTCCCTCTTCATCTTTACGGACAACTTTAAAGGAAGTTGATTTGGTGCCGACAAAAACGGTATTCAGGATAACCGGTTCAGCTTCTGGTTCGACTGGTTCCGGAGGGGCCGGCATGGTCTCGCTGACGGGTTCAGGAACAGAAGGGTTACCATTGCCAACCACAACCACCATCGGACGGTCTTCATGGTTTTCTGCTTCAGCTGTCTCCTCTTCTTCCAAAGCGGTTTCTTCCGGCTCAGCCTTAACTTCATTAGGAAGGCTGACAGCTCTTGATGCCGGCAAAGCAGTCACATCACCGTCAGCGAATTCAAATGAGGTTGAAAAGTCATAAGCCAGAACACCGACAGCAATCAGGACAAACACCAACCCGATTTTCAGTAGATTTTTCATAGTGATTACTGAACAATTTCACCCGTATAAACTGCCTCAAACGCGGAGCCCGGAACCGATTTAAGCTGGCCCAGATCCTCATCATCCCACTTCGTATTCGTCTCACCGGTAATAAACCAGTCCGAACCGTTATCCGCCACGATCATACCATACTTCTTCAGGGCCTTCAGAATCACCAGCGCGTCTCCGGTATAGCCGGAAAGATCAAAATCAGCCTTTAAACGCAGGCGAAGTCCCATGGGAGGGCGATTGGGATCAGTAGAAGAACTGGCATAATGCGTTGCGGGATGAATATAAGCCTGCTGGGATTTACTCACTGTAAAACGAAGGGCATGATTGATTTCACCTGACTTCACTTCATCATAGCGAACCAGACCGGGAAAGATTGGAAGACCCGCCGCATCAGCCGATGTCCAGCCATCCGGCCTGAGCGCGTTTGAATTCAGATCAAAAATCGCCCCGGAACCAACCTCCCACATAGAACCGTTCCAGTTTGAATCGAAAGTTTCATACAATTTACAGGCGTCCGTATCGATCACCAGAATATGGCCGTCGCTCCCTGCCTCTATCTCAGCGCCGGACGGAATCGGATAGCCTTCAGCCGGAAGGTCGCTTTCATCTTCGTAGTAAGCGGAAATCTGCGCTTTAGGCTGACTGCTGTCAACCGTCATCCAGGGAATCCCGTAATCCGGATCAGAGCCGAAATCGGGGTGAAGGGTGTTCGCCCCGGAAAGAATCGTATTAATATAATTATCAGAATTCTGATGAACTGGATATTTGGAAACATCCGCATTCCACGGATTATCAGCCGGGAAGATCTGGCATGAGCCAACCATCGGCACAGGCCCGTTAGTTGTACTCGGCTTTTCAGTATCCTTCATCTCATCCGCCTTTTTCTCATCCTTTGTCATCACATCCCCCTGGTCAACTTCCTGACTTGCCACAAAATGATGAGCCTTGGCGATGATTTTAGCCGCCTCCCCGCGGGTAATCTGGTTCCCCGGACCGAAACGGCCGTCATTATACCCCTGCACATAGCCTTTCATCACGGCAAACTGGATGTATTTTTTGAACCATTGGCTTGAAACATCCGAAAAGTTAGAAAATCCGCCCTTAATATCCGCATCGGAAAAAGCGGATAGCAGAATCATTTTCAGCGCTTCCGCCCGGTTCACAGTAGCATTTGGTTTAAAAGAACCGTCTGAATAACCTTTAACCCAGCCCAGCTTTTTAGCCTCATAAACCGCAGGAGCATACCAGGCGGACTGACTGACATCATAAAAATCATCAGATGTCTCCGCCAGATCACCTCCGAACTTGCATTGGGTCAGCATTTTAACGAGTTCAGCCCGGGTAATCGGCTCATCAGGCCTGAATTCCCCCAGATATTCCCCGTCCGCGTTCTTAAAGCCATAAATAGAGCATTCATCTTTCAGTTTGTCCGCGAAGGTTTTAGACCAGTGTGAGGTGACATCTTTAAACTTACTGGGCGGAGTCGCTTTTTTCACCTCTTTTTTCACCGCTTCCTTTTCGTAAAGAGTGGGAACATAATACTTCTCCACATCCGCGTAATCCTCTTTATAATCTATCGTTACGACAGGGCTGCAATACCGCTTTGACTCAGCAATTGAACAAACCCGATAGTAAGAAAACCCGCCAGGAATTCCTGTATCCAGATAACTGGTCTCACCTTCATTCCCCACAAAAATATATCCGTCATCCGGATAGATCGGATCAGGATTTGAAATTGAACGGATCAGTTTATAATAATTAAAACCTTCCGGGATATATTCATTCCAATGAGTTTCAACTTTCCCCAGACTATTAAGGGAAGCGCTGAAATTAAAACCCTCATAAATCACAGGAGCTTCATAAGCGCCACCATCCTGCTTAGCCTCATCCATCCCCCCTTCAGCCTTATCACTGCCCTTAACGATAACAGCCACCCGGCTGCAGTACCGCTTTGGCTTTGCAATGGCGCAAACACGATAATAAGTAGTGCCTTCAGGGACATTTTTATCAGTATAACTGGTTTCCCCTTCGCCTCCCGCAAAAATATTTCCGTCATCCGGATAGATCGGATCACTATTTTTCTGAGACCGGATCACTTTGTAATAATTAAAGTTGGCCGGGATATATTCATTCCAATGAGTTTCAACTTTCCCCAGACTATTAAGGGAAGCGGTAAAACTGAAGGCCTGCGAAAGGATGCGGGGTTCATACCCGTTTTCATCGGTTGAACTTTTGTCAGTATCATCCGCCATAGCTGCCTCCCCACCTTTCTCAATCGTTACGACTGGGCTACAAATACGCTTAGGGTAAGCAATCGAACAAACCCGGTAATAAGAAGTCCCTTTAGGCACTTCGGTATCGGTGTAACTGGTTTCCCCTTCTCCGCCGTAAAAAATATAGCCATCGTCTGGATAGACCGGATCTTGATTTGTTACAGAGCGGATCAGTTTATAGTAATCAAAACCCTCCGGGATATATTCATCCCAGCTCGTCTCAACTTTCCCCAAATTATTGAGTGTAGCTGAAAAATTAAACACATTTGAAACCGAATGAGGTTCATAACCGCTATCGGCTTCTTCGGTCATTGCAAACGCCAGCGTAAAATGAACAGCAGTCAGAAAAACAGCAGCGGCAATTGACAGGAATAAATGGATTGGCTTCTTCATATCAAAAAATTATCAGATAAAACAAAGCCATTATATAGGATAAAAAATCAGCCCGCTATTCCATCTGCGTACGCCTTCATTTTAGGAAAAGCCCGCTCAACCAGATAACGGACCATTCTCCGTAAACGGCTGGCTTCCGCATCAAAACCCGTTTCAAAACCGAACTTCGTCAGTAAAGTGCTTATCGTAGCATCCTGCGCATCCTGAAGCCGCAGCAAAACAGCTCTGATACCCGCCCTGGCGTCGTCAAAATTATACATACGGGTATCAAT
>CAZSOH010000080.1:0-4725 GCA_964608535.1 uncultured Candidatus Peribacteria bacterium | reverse complement strand
CTTCAGGTACTCATAACACCCTGGATGCAGAAATTGGAGGAGAATACCCGGTGGACACACCCAAGACAAACCTGAAACTGGCCACAAAAGAAGATGTAACCAAGCTGATGAAAGCGATTGCTGCTGACCCGCAGGGAAATGCGGCTCAGGCGGAAAACTTCAGAAAAGCAATCTCCGAACCATTGACCCAGCTGTTACAGCAGATATCCAGCTTGTCTCAAATTGCTGAGTCTCAGGACGCAATTAGTTTTAAGGTGGTTTATTTAGTTGGTAGATTTGCGGGTATTCCCGGATTGGCGGAACATATCAGTCAGGCATTTGAAGGCGTGGAAGTTGCCAGAAAATTTGGATACATCCAGCTGGATGAAAACACAGAAATTTCTTACCCGATGGCTATTGGGCTGGCGCTTAGGGCAATCCTGCCCGAAGAGAGTGATCACGAGATAAATCTTCTGCCCCAAAGCAAAAAAGAAGAGCTGTTTAACCGCATGCTCACCCCTTTGATCACCAAAGGGCTGTTTGCAATTTTTGTAATGCTGGCTGTCCTAACCGCCTTTTCTGGTTACCTGGTTGCCCGGAATTATATCGGAGTAAAAGTAACGGAAAAAGAGGTTGAAATATCCGCGGAAAAAGCCCAGAACCCTTACCTTCATCAGGCGGCTCAGGAAACGCAGTTTATTACACAGCTTGCCTCCCAGATGAAAGCAGTGTTTCAGGACGCCGTTCCAGGGAGTTACTTCATGAAATCTTTGGACCAATACAATTCAGACGGTATTGACCTGGACAGCGTTAGTTATAAGCTGAGTAACGATGGAGCCGGCAATGTCCGGATCAGGTCTAAAACGTCGTCAAGAACGGCGACTGAAAATTTTCTCAGCATTCTGGAAGAAGATGAGTTCTTTGACGAGGTTATTTCCCCGCTTTCGAACCTGACAGGAAAAGGAGAAAGGTTTATCAGTATTGATCTGCCTGTAAATATCGAAAATGTAAACAGCGGTTACCAGGTATCGCTTCAGCCTGAAACGGAACAGAAACAAAAGAAGCCATCCGTAAAATCAAAACAGGCCGAAATAACCGAAACGGAGGGAACCTCCGACACAGAAGTGCTTCCGGAAAGTGAGACTAGTGAGAAAGTTGAAGAGGTGAATGCCGAGGCAGACTTAAACAGCGGTGAAACAGCAGAAGCAGAACTCATTACAAGTGAGCCAGAAAGTCCTGGTTTGACTGACTCTAACCAATAAAAAAATCGTGAAAAAGAAATTTATCTTCAGTACAGTTTGGCCAATCATAAAAAGCAGAAAACTGCTTCGTACGCTGAGCCTGCTTAATGTCCTGTTTATTTTTTTGATCGCCATTTTCTTTTTTGTTAGTGGTTCTCATGGGAAAAAGATAGAAATGTATAAAGAGGAAATATCAAAAAATGAACAGCTGCTCAAAAGCCTGCAGCAATTGGCCATGAGTAAGGGGGCAGGTGACGCGGGGAATAACCTGTTTTCAAACAAATCCTTTGCTGAGTATGATGAAGTGATTCCTTTTGTTGCTTATGTTGAAGGTCTTCTGTCTGAGGCAGACCCGGCCGCCGAAGTGTCGATTAAAAGCAATGAGGACCAGATCTTTATCGATCACTTTGCTGATTATCTGGTGAACCTGAAAATAAAAAACAAAGAAGCTTTTTTCGCAGCAATGGATGAACTGCACACCTCAAAGTTTGTTGTTAAATTACTTAATTTTTCGATGAACTATAAACCCCGGGAAGAAAGGGGGAATAATGAATTTTCTGAAGCAGAATTTTCCCTCAGGCTGTATTTAAAGTAAGCCCGGGTAAAAAATCAGTTGATTTCCGTTTGGAGCAGGAGTAGAATTACACGCAGATACAAAACCGTTTATAATTTAAAAAAACCATTATGGCCAAAATAAACAAAAAAGGTTTTACATTGATTGAACTTTTGATCGTTATCGGTATCATTTCTATCTTAGCCGGTATCGTTTTGGTTGCGGTAAATCCTGCCGTCCAGTTCGGTAAAGCCAACGATTCTGAGCGAAAATCAGAAATCGGTACTCTATTAAGTGCTGTTTACCAGTACCAGACTTCACCAACAGCCCGCGGAAATCTTCCGCAATGTCTGCTTGGCGCTGTTCCAGCTGCCGCTGCGATCCCTGAATGTGACACCGATTCAAGCGGTGTGGGTGTCGGTAACGGTGGGTTTGAAGGCGCTGTTGAATTTGGAACACCAGCTACGGCAGCAACATATGACTGCTCAACCACACTTGTACCAAGTTATCTCCGGGAAATTCCAATCGATCCCGCTTCTACCTATGACGCAACTGCCACAGGTTACTGGGTCTGCCAGGATACAACCGGCTCTGTTTCCCGCGTTTACGTGATTGCAGAAGGGGCAGAAGTTTACACAGATGATGGTGGATGTGAAGTCCCTGGAACAACCAATGCTACCATGTGTGTATCCGGCTAATTCAGAAGTGAACATCAGTAAATTTAAAAACCCCGTCGAGGCCCTGAATCAAGTTCAGGATGACGGGGTTTTTTGTACTAGAAAAATTATAGCTTACACATCCAGCCAAAAAATGATATAACTTTCATGATATTTAAAGTGATCAGCATGCACACTAAAAAGCTAAAAGGGTTTACCCTCATTGAACTTCTGATTGTCATCGGTATTGTGGGAATTTTGGCCGGTATCGTTTTGGTGGCGGTAAATCCTGCCGTCCAGTTCGGTAAAGCCAACGATTCTGAAAGAAAACAGGAAATCAGCGCCATCCTGAAATCGGTTTATCAGTTCCAGACCTCTCCTGCGAACCGGGGCGCTTTGCCATTGTGTTCATTTGGCGCTGTTCCGGCCGCGACAGCCATTCCGGAATGCGACACCGACTCCAGCGGTATTGGAGTGGGAAATGGCGGTTTCGAAGGGGCAGTTGAACTTGGAACACCCGCTGATGCGTCAACGTATGACTGTTCGAGTGTGCTCGCTCCATTCTACATCAATGAAATACCGGTTGATCCGGATGGCAATACTTATAACGCGGCAGGTACAGGCTATTATATTTGCCAGGATACCAGCGGTTCACAGGCTAAAGTATACGTGATGGCGGTTGGAACCGAAGTGTTTACCGATGTCGGAGGCTGTGAGGTGCCGGGAACCACAACAGCGACAATGTGTGTCAGTAGTTAAGCGCTTTTCCGGGAAAGCTCATCGTTGACGAGGTTGAAGATAATGTATCCGATTTCATCGATTGTTTTTGAAGCGTCTATCACATGGATGTTTTTGAACCGGTCGGCGAGCGCTTCGTAGCCTTCCCAGATTTTAGAGAGTTTTTCATGCTCCTCAAAAAGTTCAAAGTCTGCCCCTCTGCCCTGAATTCGCTCAATACAGGTTTTAGGATCAAGTTTGAACAGAAAAGTCAGGTCAGGCAAACGGAATTTTTCGTTCAGGGAGGAGAGCCAGTCGGTATCGGAAACAGCCAAAGACCCGTATGCGATGGTGGAGAACAAGTAGCGGTCAGTGATCACAATTTGTCCGTTTTTGAGGGCAGGTTCGATTTCATTTCTTAAATGCTCCGCCCGGTCAGCTGAAAAAAGCAACTGGAGTCCTTCCGGGGAACAGGTCCATTTGTGCTGGAGTATGTCTCTGATCATTTTTCCGATAGGAGAATGGTTTGTGGGCTCCTTTGTTAAGAGGGTCGCATGCCCCTCAGCTTCTAACTTTTCAGCCAGTAAACGTGATTGAGTGGAAGAGCCGGAGCCGTCCAGGCCTTCAAAGGCAATAAACATTTTAGTAACAATTATCTGATTAACGTGTAAATAAGATACAGGAAAGGTATAATTTTAAGAAGCATCTTTTTCTTTTATTCCCTTTTCTTTTTCCTCCCTCTTACCCCTCTTTTGGGGATGATGCGTGTGTGAAAAACCTGAACATTGAATCATTTGCATTTTGCGAAAAAATGCTATAATTGCTCACACCTTTAATTCTGAACTAATTTCAATGAAAAAAAGATTATCAATACTACTTCTGTCTTTAATCCTCGGTTTGTTTATAGTGGGTTGTACCCAAAAGCCGCCGAGCTTGGAAGACCGGATGGGAACGGAGGCAAAAGATGAAATGCCGACAGAATACACCGGAGTGATTGAAGAGTTTAAGCTGGATATCTATCAGGACGGGACCCATCAGATCCGGCTGGATGATGGCGATTTAGTGGTAATTCAGAGTCCGAAGATCAATTTAAATAACTACATTGGGAAAAAAGTGACCGTAAAAGGCTCTATGCAGAAGCTGATCGACAATAAAAGCCAGGTATTTACCGTTGAAAAGTTAAGTCTCAATGGAATTGATATTGAAGGAGATGTGACCGATTTTAAAAGCGCCAAATTCGGCTTTCAGCTAAGTTACCCCGATGTGTGGGAGCTGACCGAAGAGAATGACGGGCTTCTGTTCCGGAGTAACGGGGCGGAGATTGTGGAGGTAAAAGTATTCGATAATATAGACTCTGACCTGGATGAATTCATTGAGACAAAAGAAATAGAAGACGGAACGCCGGTAACCATCGGCGCCCAGCGATCTCTCCGGTACACCGATTCAGAGGACATAAGAATTTATACGCCGAATCCTCTGAAGAAAAAAGTCTACCTCCTGTCATTCAAGAGCGGAGGAGAAGACAGCGATGAACAAAAAAAGCTGTTCTTTTCGCTGCTGGAAAGTTTTAAAATGCTGG
>CAZSOH010000079.1:0-4844 GCA_964608535.1 uncultured Candidatus Peribacteria bacterium | reverse complement strand
AGTATTTCATCGAAATAAGCTCCCGCTCCTCATCCGTCATCCGTGACAGCACATCAATGATCTTCTCATGTTCCAGTTTCAGGTCGGTTTCATCTTCAAAGCGCTGCGTGGCGGCGTAAAACCCTTCCTCTTCGAGCTGATCCAGCGAAACGGTTTTTTTCTGGTCCCGCCAGGAATTGACGAGAAGCCGGTACGCGATCGTAAAAATCCAGGTCTTAAAAGAGCCCTTCTTTTTATCGAACTGGTCATAATGCTCATAAGCCCTCAGAACGGTATCCATCAGTAAATCCTCCGCGGCGGCGGCGTTGTAGTTGAGGCGCACCATCAAAAACGAAAAAAGCTGGTCTTTTACGTCGTGATAATGGTCGGTAAATGGCTGTGGCCCGGACATAATAAGCGCTGATTAGTTATAGGTGTATACACAAAATAACAGAATCTGTTACAGAATAAAATCAGGCCCGGTCGAGGGAAGTCTCGATATCAATATTAACTTCCGTCTCACCGTTATCGATCTCCGTCCCCACAAAATCCAGCGCCTGCTTCAGCAGTTTCTGCTGCTCCGTCAGCACCTCAAGAGTATCCAGTAAAACATCAAGATCAGCATTGGTCCCCCGGGACCAGATCGTCTTGGAAAGGGCTTTGTTCACTTCCGTTTGGGCTTCCGAGATATCCTCAAGCGCCTGCTTCAGAGCCTCTGCCTGATGGATTGATTCAGCGGCCTCAATGGAATGGGCCAGATTCAGAATCGCCTCGTCAATAATTTCAGCCCGGGACATAAGAGTGGCTTCAGCGCCCTCCTCAAAAGTCGCCTCAATCTGTTCAAGGGAAGTGTTCACCCTATTCAGATGATACGAATAAGAGTTCTGATTGAAGTAAAAAATGGCCGCGAAAACAGCCGCAAAGGCCACAAACGACCACACATATTGCTTCAGGGTATTCATAAGCTTTTGGATAAATGAAGGGCCGGATTTTGAAGGAAGGCTGAGGACAGGCTGCTGCTTATCAACAATCTTTTCCTCTGCCTTTTCTTCTGTCGGCTGAGCCGGAGCCGGATAAGGTGTGAACTTCTTTAAAAGTTTTTTGACAGTGGCCGGACTGACCCGGGAAGATTTCGAAGCCAGTGACTGTTTGTAAAGGTCACCAAACCGCTTCACCGAGCGGGACAGCGATGTTCTTAACGCTCCCTCTTTGCGGCCGGCAATGGCAGCCATCTGAAAATACGTGAATCCGAGCAGATATTTGAGGGTAATAAGAATGCGGTCCGAAGACTAGAGCTGCGAAAGAACGGACTGGATTTTAACCTGTTCCAGCTTCCGCCCAGCCCCTTTTGTGATCGGCAGTTCATGCTGATGGGAATAAGTGGATTTCGGATCGTTAAGGATTTTATCCAGTTTTTCCGTGGCCGCGGTAAGCAAAGCGACAGAATCGGAAGCGGATACCTTTTTCCGCATTGCTTTCATCAGCTCAAAATACATCGTCTCCGAAGCGGGACGGTCAAAATTAAGACACACCATTATATAAGTAAACAGTTTGTCGTTTAAGCCGGATAACGGGACTTTTTGGGAAGATGTTTGAGCCACGGGTTGAATCACTAATTAATTCAGGGAAAGGCCCTGGCTGCTTATTATACACAAAAATGGCTGAAACTAAAGAGGTTTTATTATGCCGGAAAAGTAAACCACCGCTTCGGCTTTGAGTAAAACCAAATCAATGCCATAATCCAATAAACCAATATCCAATAAACAATTAAAAAATGATCGTAAGAAACCCCGACCAAAGAGTCGTTGTACTGGTAGACGTTCAGAACATGTATTATTCGGCCCGCAACCTGTATAAAGCGCGAATCAACTTCTCAAAATTACTCACCATGGCCGTGCAGGACCGACTGCTGGTGCGGGCGATTGCCTATGTGATTAAAGCGGAAGATGAAAAGAGCAGTGACTTCTTTGAAGCGGTTCATTCAGCCGGATTTGAGGTCAAAGAAAAAGAACTGCAGGTCTTTTACGACGGACATCTGAAGGGAGACTGGGATTTGGGGATAGCGATGGACGCGATCCGGCTGGGGCAAAAAGTGGATTCAGTTGTTCTGGTCAGCGGAGACGGTGACTTCAAACCGCTCGTCAATTACCTGCAGCAGTCTTTAGGCTGTCTGGTCGAAGTGGTCGCCTTCAAAAAAACGGCCAACAAGGGTCTCATGGAAATGGCGGACTCCTTCACCGACATCGAAGAACACAAAAAAACCCTTCTGTTTCGCTCGAAAGTCCTGAATCAGAAAACCTTCGGACGTTCAAAAAAAAGGACCTGACTTATTCAAGAGTAATCCTGACCTGAATTGCATCCCCTTCTCCAATAGATTCTTTCTTCCTCACAGATGATTTTATCGGCATTAAATAAGTGCCTTTCTTTTCAGGAAAAATACTGGTTTTCCAGGAGGTTTCCCCAATCGTCACATTCACCCGGACAGAACCGAAACCCCGCCGGGGCCCTTCGTTAAAGCCTTTGATATCCTGAGAAAGTTCCAGAGGAAGCGTGACAAAATGCCACGCGGCTTTTCCTTCCCACAGCCAAACCTTTGCTTTGAATGTAAATACAGGTCCCATGCCCTCATCATATCATAAAGACCGTACCCCAAAGCCTATGAAACACCTGTGAATGATACGGATCAGTCAACTAAATACTGGCCAAAAAAACTGGAGTTAAGGAGTGGTTTATGGAGCTTGTAAAACAGGTTAACGATAGGGTCGACCCCCGCCCCGTGAACCAGAAAAGCCCCCAGCGCCCCGGTAACCGTGAGGGAAAGCAGGCCCAGAAAAGCCAGGATAACAAGAACGGGAGTGCTGAATATTTTACTCTGAATCCGCATGATCAGGGCCCAGAACTTATCAATAAAGTAAGTCTTGGTCACAAAACCCCGCAACCGGCCGTACGCACGGCCAAAAGGGCTTTGGTGCTGCATAATTCTTTCCTCATATTGTCTGAACCACTCCACCAGATAGGCAATGGCCAGGACGCCGAAGAAAAAAACCGAAATGGAAGCCCACATGCTGTGGATAGTAACGATTTTTCCGTTCTCAGACGTCGCGGCAAACATATGTTCGACCGCCTCACCGGACATCAAAGTCGGCCACACGGCAATAAAACCGACAAACAGGATAAAGAATTTAATGAGAAAAAAAGTATGGTTTTCCCTAAGTCGCTTTGAAGGGATCATTTCCAGAAGGGCAAAAACAGTAAACAGCGCGATCGGAAAATGGACAAAAAGGGGGTGTAAGTTATTGCTCATACTACTTTAATATAACAGCTCAGCGTTATCATACCAACTTATGACGGCGCGGAAAAACGGAAAAAACAGACACTGTTAGTCTTCCGCCAAACCAGCCTCCGTTTCAGTAACCGGTATTAAATCACGCATCGGATTCCGGCGGACCAGTAATTTGTTGTGCAGGTAAAAGAGGACTGTAAAAGCGCCCGCCGCCACATTCAGGTTGATAAAAATAGTAACCAGCGTGGTACCCGCAATCATCAGGAATTCCCGATTAGTGACAAAAATGGACTCATCGTTATGACGCGAAAAAACATTATGGAGCATTTCATGCCGGTCCCGGAACCATTCTTTGGCGTAAAGTCTGAGCGGCAGCCAGTCAAAAACATCATACCCCACCTTAAACAGCACACCTGTAAAAACCGCCTGAGGAATAAGGTTGATCAGGTTCTGGAACAGAAGAATTTCGATCAGTGCGAAAACCCCCACTAAAATACCGGCTAAACGTAAAGTAGCATTCTCTTTAACGATGAGGACAGACCGGATTGTGGCCTGAGCGCCGGGGATGCCCCCGAATAGTCCGGCTGCGATATTGGCAATGCCCTGCGCCCCCAGCTCCTTATTCTGCTTGGTCTTTTCCCGGGTCATTTTATCAACAACCAGCGACGTCATCAGCGTGTCTAAATAACCCAGAACAGCCAGCTGGAGAGCAAACGGCAGGGCCGCGACAAGCAGACCGGAAGACCAGTCAGTCGGCCACTGGGCAACAACCAAATTCTTAAAATCGACCAGCGAAGCCAGCGAACCGGTAAGCTTTACATATTCAATGTCCAGATGGAGCAGGTTTGAAACAAGGCTCATGATCAGAATGGCCAGAAGCGTGGAAGACAGCATACTGCCCAACCGGCCCAGATATTTTTTGATATACCGGGGAAGTCCGAACACCAGAACCGCCGTCACAGCCGCCACAATAACATTCGTCATCAGGTCGCCGGCCAAAGCGGTTTTTCCCGCCCAGCCAAAAAGCCGTTTCAGCTGGTCAAGCCAGATCAGGATGGCAATTCCGCTCATAAATCCGGACACCACCACATTGGGCACATAAGCAATATACTTTCCCAGCCGGAGGATTCCCATTGCAAGCATAATCACGCCCCCCATCAGGATGGCCATGTTAATGAAGTGGTCGGGGTTGAGTCCGGCAAATTGCTGCATAATTTTATCGTGGGTGGCAGCTACCAGCACCGCCGTCACAGCCGTCATAGGCGCTGTCGGCCCGGAACACTGAACACGGGTGCCTCCAAAAAGGGAGGTAATCAGGGCGATCACCGCGGCCGAAAGCATACCGGCAAAAGCGCCTCTGCCGGAAAGGATTCCGAAAGCGGCCCCAAGCGTTAAAGCAATAAAACTGACGGTCAGGCCAGCCATAACATTTTGGGCCAGCTGAGCCGCTCCGCCTTGTGGAGTCTTTGATTTTGAGGGCATTTCAAATAGGTTAATTTTAAAACAGACCCATTATTTTTAAACGCTAACCTGTGTCAAGAGTTAAAAAGCTTTACAAATAAAAAAATGAGAATATCATTAG
>CAZSOH010000078.1:0-4845 GCA_964608535.1 uncultured Candidatus Peribacteria bacterium | reverse complement strand
AATCATTTTTTCAATATTACTGAAGGCGAGGATCCGAATCCTCGGAAAAGAGAATAACGAAAAAAGAGGAGGGGGGCAAGAATCAGCGAGTGAGTCGGATCAGTTTCACTTTATCCCGTCCGCCACTCACAATCTGAGCATCGGATAGTCCAAGGGATTTTTTCAGGAATTTGAGGAGCTCTTCATTGGCTTTACCGCGGACCGGCTGGGCGGCAACTTTTATCTTGTAAGTGCCGTCATCAAGCTGGTCAGTGATTTCCGTTTTGGGCGCTTTGGACTGAACCCTTACCTTTATATAAAGAGGAGACTTGTTTTTAAGTTCTGATTGAAGTTGAATACAAAATTTGTTCATGAAAATGCTGGTTTATGTGAGGGGTGCATCTCATGTAATGGTCGCAGATCTGCGACCATTACATGAGATGATCACGTCGCCACTTCTCAATCTCCGCATGATTGCCGTTTAAAAGAACGTCAGGCACTTTCATCCCTCTGAATTCTGCGGGGCGGGTGTAATGCGGATACTCCTTTTTACGCTCCAGTTTTTTAGAAAACGTTTCTTCTTCGTGGCTGGCCTCTTTGCCGATCGCTCCGGGGACAAGCCGGCTCACTGCGTCCACCACCACCATCGCTGCCAGCTCCCCGCCCGAAAGCACATAATCTCCAATCGAAAGTTCCAGATCCACCAGAGAATCAATAACCCGCTGGTCGATACCCTCGTAATGGCCGCAAAGAAGAATGATTTCCTGATGCTTTTTAGCCATCCGCTCCACTTTTGTCTGGGTAAGCCGCCCTCCTTTTGGGGTCAGATAAATCACAGGAGCTTCCGGCGACCTTTTTTTTACCGCTTCAATGCAGTCAAAAAGCGGCTGGGGCATAAATACCATTCCCGCACCTCCGCCAAAAGGACTGTCATCCACCTTTTTATGCTTATCTTTGGAATAATCCCGGATATTGTGGAGCTCGATGCTGATAACGCCTTTTCCCTGCGCTTTCTTTAAAATGGATTCGTTCAGAAATCCTTTAAACATTTCGGGGAAGAGGGTGAGGATGTGGAAGTTCATGCCTGCACTATATCATTTTCTTTGCCTCTGATACAGAATGAGATATACTGGGGAAGTAAAATAAAATACTTTAATTATGAAAAACAAAATTTTGATCACGGCTTTCAGTGTGATGGCTTTAGCCTTGCCGGCATTTGCCATAAGCAAGCCCACCGTTGACCCAATTCCGTCACAAGTGGATGCCGACCTTTACACTCTTAAAATAAACGTCACTCCCGGGGCAAAGGTGACCGTTTTAGGAGGTCCGACATTTATTCCGCCCGCTCCCGATTCTGATGAGGATGGGAGAGTGGAAGTGACTGTGGGCTTAGCCCAGGAACAGGAGAATGTGTTTTCAATCAGCTCAGAGCTAAACGGTCAGTTCAGTGATTCCACAGACGTGACGATTTATGAAACCAGTGCGGGCAGTGGTCAGCAACAGGGAGATACTACTCCGCCGAATCCACCGGTTCTGGATGACATCAATAACCCGATAACCACCGCGTCTTATACCCTCAAAGGGTCGGTGGAAGCAGACGCTAATATTTACGTGAAAAACACATTAGGCGAAACCGTGGCCACTACCCGCGCCACATCTCAGGGGAGATTTGAAGTAGCGGTGGATCTGGAGCCAGACAAAACCAACCGCTTTAATGTATCGGGGGAAGACGCCGCAGGTAATATCGGATCAGCCACCCAGGCTGTGATTCAGGCGGTTTCGCCCGAAGTTCCCAAGGAAACACAGAGCCCCGAAATTCCTTCCTTTTTTCCCGATGTGCCGGCAGGTCACGACAATCGCGAAGCCATCGCCTTCCTGAAAGGTGAAGAATATGTTGCCGGTTACCCGGATGGTACCTTTAAGCCTGCCCGTTCTGTTAACCGCGCCGAATTCACGAAGATCATTGTAAACGCAAAGTTGGGCAGCGAGCCGACGCAGTCCGCCGGTGATTGCTTTCCGGATGTGAAAGCGTCAGACTGGTTTTCAAGCTACGTCTGCTACGCCAAAGAAAATGGCATCATTAGTGGTTATCCTGATGGAACGTTTGGTCCTTCCAATACCATCAATTTAGTGGAGGCTTCTAAAATCCTGGTCAACGCGTTAGGTGTCGAACAGGTAACTCCTTCAGGTGACCAATGGTACAGTGTTTATCTTGAATCCCTGTCCGATCTGCGGTATCTTCCTGACACCTTCGCTACCCTCACCGAAGAAGTGAACCGGGGCGAAATGTCCGAAATGGTCTGGAGAATCCTGGAGGAACACTCAGATCAGGACTACGTACGATTTAGTGAACTTCAATAAGTAACAAAGCGTCTGTGTGTATAAAGTTAGCTATGAATTCGAAACTCGCAATCGAAACTCGCACTTTTAAGATATGGATTATAAGGTAGCCGACATCAAACTGGCCGACTGGGGCCGGAAAGAAATTCAGCCGGCCGAAAAAGAAATGCCCGGCCTGATGGCTTTGCGTAAAAAATACGGAAAGAAAAAGCCTCTGAAAGACGCAAGGATTGCCGGGTGTATCCACATGACCATCCAGACAGCGGTTTTGATCGAAACCCTGATTGAATTGGGGGCGGAAGTGCGCTGGAGTTCCTGCAATATCTTTTCCACTCAGGATCACGCGGCCGCCGCCATCGCCAAAAAAAAGATCCCGGTGTTCGCCTGGAAAGGGGAGAGCGAAAAAGAATACTGGTGGTGTATTGAGCAAACCCTCAAATTCGGCAAAAAAGGTCCCAATATGATCCTCGATGATGGGGGAGACTTAACCCAGCTGCTCTACAGCAAACATAAGAAACTTCTGAAAGACATTAAAGGGATCACCGAAGAGACCACCACCGGTGTTCACCGCCTTTACGAGATGATGAAAAAAGGTGAGCTTAAAACCCCCGCTATCAACGTCAACGACAGCGTTACCAAATCCAAATTCGATAACCTTTACGGTTGCCGGGAATCCCTGGCCGACGGCATCAAGCGCGCAACAGATATTATGGTCGCCGGAAAAGTCGTCGTGGTGGCTGGTTACGGCGATGTGGGCAAGGGCTGCGCCAGATCCATGGCCGGGCTGGGCGCGCGCGTCATCATTACCGAAATTGACCCCATCAACGCCCTGCAGGCCGCCATGGAAGGTTACGAAGTCACGACCATGGACGAGGCTAGTAAAGAAGGGGATATTTTTGTGACCGCCACCGGCTGCCTGAATGTCATCCAGGGCAAACACATGCGCGCCATGAAAGATCAGGCCATCATCTGTAACATCGGCCACTTCGATAACGAAATTGACGTCGCCTGGCTGAAGAAAAACGCGAAGAAGCTCAACATCAAACCCCAGGTCGATAAGTACACCCTTGGAGGTAAGGAGCTGATCCTTTTAGCCGAAGGGCGTTTGGTGAATCTGGGCTGTGCCACCGGCCACCCCAGTTTTGTGATGAGCAACTCTTTCACCAATCAGGTTCTCGCCCAGATTGAGTTATTTACAAAAGGGGATAAATACCCTCCGGGGGTTTACATGCTCCCCAAAAAACTCGACGAAGAAGTCGCCCGCCTCCATCTGCCCAAAATCGGCGTCAAACTCGATAAACTGACACCGAAACAGGCAAAATATATGGGGGTAAAACCCGAAGGCCCATTTAAACCGGATCATTATAGGTATTAGGGCGTTTGCAGACCGTCAATATTTACGATGAATCGATCAAATAGTACTTCCAAGGTAAGCTTCCTTCTCAGCTTAAAGGATAACTCTTTGCGAACCGCTTTATAAAATTTGCGCCGTATTTCACTACTTGCTAAATAGTGAGGATAGAACCCACATCCTGGATGGAAATCCTGTATGACAATACTTATACCCGAAAGAATATCTTCTGCTTCATCAGGTGTTATAGATAGCAGTTCCACCAGCCTTTGCCTCCCAATCCAAGATTTGCTCACATGTAAATAGTCTGAACCTCGCCTACAGCATAATTTGATTTCCCCTTGAGATATAGTGATGGCATAGTCTACATCGCCTAAATTAAGAAAAATTGCGTTACCTGAATTAAAATTATGGGGCATTTTTCCACCTTCAAACCTATCAAGTCGTAATGGAAGTTTGTGACCGTCAGAACCCATAATATTATTTAAACAATCACATAAGTCAAATACGGTGGAGGGAGAAGCTGATCTAATATGACCTTCAAGACTTTTGATATCCTCTATAAAGCTCGCTTGAGCCTCCTGACCAAGGATCGACTCAAAACCCTCGCGTATTTTTACCGCTGCCTTTTGCATTCTCGACAAATGAAGCGAAAGATCTCTTAATACATCAGGGTCGACATTTACTGCATTTTCCCCATCATTAAATCTTTCTAGACCAAAAGGAAAATCAGGCTCATTTTTAAGAGCATTTAAAACATACTCCAGATCCATCCTGACTTGTTGATTGTATTTTTCTTGATCAGGATAAAGAATATTCTTGTTAGAATCGTTCATAAATAAATGGGATAAATTGCTAAGTAAGATTGAAATATATTGTAACATAAAAAAGTAAAATGTCAAGTTAAAAACCTGTAGTCGAAATTCCCGACACTTTTAAAATAACCCTTTTTGTCAAGCTTCCCCCTATTTCCCCAAAGCCAAATCCCTCAGAAAAGCGGAAATGGTACGGTAGCCGGCCTTTGTGGCGCGTTTTTCGATTTCTTTCTTATCCTTTGCTGACACGCGGAACCGAATGACCTGTTTTTCACCGTACTGATAAAGCTTTTCAGCAATAATTAAATTAGGTAAATCAGTTAAAAGTGCGGGAATGTCTTCAGCTAAAAATCCCTGATC
>CAZSOH010000077.1:0-4910 GCA_964608535.1 uncultured Candidatus Peribacteria bacterium | reverse complement strand
AAACATTGTTCCTGTTCTCAGAAAAGCCCGTCTGGTCGGGCGGGGCCGCGAGATTACAAAACGGCCTAACGGAAAAAAAGCTTTGGTCACCTTAGCTCCAAAGCAATCCATTGATTTTAATAAAGTTAAAACTACATAATGCCTGTAAAAAAGTATAAGCCAACATCTCCGGGACGACGTGATATGACGGTAAATGCTTTTGAGGAAGTTTCCGCAAAAAGTCCGCTGAAGCGGCTTCTGAAACCCTGGAAGCAAAAATCAGGCCGGAATAACCAGGGCCGGATTACGGTTCGGCATCGGGGCGGGGGCGCAAAACGCCGATATCGCGTGATTGACAGCAAGCGTTTTGAAAAACTCAATATTCCTGCACGGGTTGAGACCATTGAGTATGATCCCAACCGAACCGCTTTTATCGCTTTGCTGGTTTACGCAGATGGCGACAAGCGTTACATCATTGCCCCTCAGGGGTTGCGTGTTGGAGACAAAATTGTTTGCAGTGAAAAGGCGAAAATTAAGCCAGGGAACTGTATGCAGCTCCGCAATATCCCGGTTGGTTTTGATATTTATGACCTGGAATTGAAGCCGGGACGCGGTACTCAGGCGATCCGTTCTGCCGGTTCCTCCGGTAAGATCATGTCTTTGGACAGTGAACTTGCTCAAGTCATGATGCCTTCCGGTGAAGTCCGTTTTGTTTCAAAGGATTGTTATGCTTCCGTTGGAGCTGTCAGTAATGTTGATCACAGTAATATTGTGATTGGAAAGGCTGGCCGAAAACGGCATATGGGAAGGCGGCCACAGGTTCTTGGTAAGTCAATGAACCCGACTGATCATCCGCATGGTGGTGGTGAAGGAGGCGCTCCTATCGGTATGAAGCACCCTAAAACACCTTGGGGTAAGCCAGCGCTTGGCGTAAAGACACGACGAAACAAGAGGACAGATCATATGATTGTTAAACGACGTAAAAAATAATTTTTCAACTTTAAGGCTTAAGCCTTAAGCTCAATGAATAACTAAACTATTATGAGTCGATCACTTAAAAAAGGAATATTCGTAGATCCAAAACTGCTCAAGAAAGTGCAGGAAATGGAAGCTTCCGGGCAGAAGAAAGTGATCCGGACCTGGAGGCGAAGCAGCGCTATTTCTCCTGAGTTTGTCGGACATACTATAGGCGTTCACAACGGTAAGACTCATATCTCTGTGTTTGTAACAGAAAACATGGTAGGGCATAAACTTGGTGAGTTTGCTCCTACCCGTAAATTTAAGAGCCATGGCGGTAAAATGGCCAAAGCTCAAGCTTAATCAAACTTTATGAAAGCTGTATTACGTAGAATCAGGATATCTCCTAAAAAGGCAAATTTAGTTGCTGGATTGGTTCGTGGGAAAAAAGTGAAGGAAGCTTTAGATATTTTGAAGTTTACCCCCAAGAAAGGTGCAAAGATTCTTTATAAAGTACTCCACTCTTCAGCTTCAAACGCGAAAAATAATTTTAAGCAATCCTTTGATGATCTGGTTGTCAGTAAGGTTCTGGTCACTAAAGGCCCAACTCATAAACGATCTCTTCCTATTTCACGAGGACGTCTTCATCCGATCCGTAAGCGAACCTCTCATATCACGGTTGAAGTTGGAGTGCTGGAGGCTGATAAGCCAGCCCCTAAAAAAGAAGCTGATACCAAGGCTGAAAAGAGCGAAAAAAAAGTGGTTAAGTCTAAAAAAGCGGATAAAAAGAAAGCTAAAGCAAAAGAAACTGAATCTAAATAATCTTATTATTCTTATTTTTATAAACTCTCATGGGTCAAAAAGTTAATCCTAAAGGACTCCGCATCGGCATCATCAATACTTGGCCTTCCAAGTGGTTTGCTTCTAAGCGTGATTATTCTAAGTTTTTCCATGCTGACCTGGAGCTTAAGAAGGTGATTCATCAGCGCCTGAAAAACGCGGCTGTTACCCGCATTGAGATCGAACGGAGCGCAAAGAAGGTGATCATTAACGTATATGCTGCTAAACCCGGTTTGGTGATTGGGCGTCAGGGAGTTCTGATTGAGGATTTAAAAGATTATCTGAGGCGAAAATACCATCAGAATATTGATGTAAACATTCATGAAGTGACCGATCCGGATCTCAGCGCCCGTTTGATTGGTGATCAAATTGCCGCCCAGATTGAGCGAAGAATCGCCTATCGGCGAGCGGTGAAGATGGGGCTGCAACGAGCTATAGAGTCCGGCGCTAAAGGAGTTAAGGTGCAGATTGCAGGACGGCTCAATGGTGTAGAAATTGCCCGTAATGAATACTTTAAAGAAGGTAATATCCCACTTCATACCCTTCGGGCTGATATTGACTTTGCGAAAATAGTGGCTAATACCACCTATGGAGTTATCGGGATTAAAGTATGGGTTTATAAAGGCTTGGTATTTAAAAAGGAAAAGGCGATTAAAGAGCAGCAGATGAAAAAAGAAACTGTTTCCGCCCGTGCCGGGTCGGACGGGGAAGAAGAATCATAATTACTAATTTCTATTCATTATTTACTATTCTGTTACCAAATTAGCGATTAGCAAATAGCGAATAATCAATAACCACTTATGTTACAGCCAAAGAAGCAAAAGTATCGGAAAATTCATAGAGGACGCGGTACATTTAAAGGAAAGTCGCAAGTCGGAAATGCGGTCAGCTTTGGAACCTTCGGTTTAAAAGCTCAGTCTACCGGTGAGCTGACTTCCCGTCAGATCGAGGCCGCTCGTCGTGCGATGACCCGTTATATCAAACGTGGTGGTAAGATCTGGATTCGTGTTTTCCCTCATACTCCCATCACCCGAAAGCCTGCAGAAGTGCCTATGGGGTCCGGTAAAGGCTCAGTCGAATTCTATATTTCTAAAGTTAAACCAGGGCGGATTCTGTTTGAAATGGATGGTGTACCTGAGGAAATTGCCCGTGAAGCCTTCCGCTTAGCTGACTCCAAGCTTCCTGTAAAAACCCGTTTTGTACTAAGACATAACTAATTTGAATTTGATGTTAACTATTCAAGAATTACGATCATCGACTAAAAAAGAATTGCTCCAGGAGCTTGATAAATCGCGCAAAGAATCTCTCAAGGTTCGTATTAATGTGAAAACGAAGCATGAGAAGGATCAGAGTAAGGCTAAAAAGACTAAACGATACATTGCCCGAATTCTGACCGCCCTTAAAGAGGTAGAGGCTGAAGAGGTCAAGAAGCCAGCTGATCAGCCAAAGGAGGAGAAGAAAGATACTAAATAATCCATTTATTCATTCAACGCTTTTCCATGAGATCTAAAACCGGAATTGTCACCAGCAATAAAATGATGAGTACCTTAGTGGTTACCGTGGTTACCTATAAGCGGCACCCTAAGTATAAAAAGCGCTATCAGAGCTCAAAGAAGTTCTACGCGCATTGTGACGACAGCTCAAAGTATAACATTGGTGATGAAGTTACTATTGCTGAAACGAAACCTGTCAGTAAGCTCAAGCGATGGAAAGTTGTTGACCAGCCGAAGGACCAATAAAAGTCCGGCTGCAGGCCTATATGGCTAACTGTAGAAATATTAATTAATTATAATGATTCAACCTCAGACTTTACTCAATGTAGCGGATAATACCGGAGCCAAGAAAGTGATGTGCATTAAGGTTCTCGGTGGCTCAAAAAGGCGATATGCCAATATTGGCGATGTGATTGTGGTGGCGGTTAAGTCGGCTTCTCCGAGAGGGGTTGTAAAAGCTCATTCAGTTGAGCGGGCTGTCATTGTCCGCACAGTACAACCTGTCAGACGGCCTGATGGTTCCTATCTCAAGTTTGATGAAAATGCCTGCATTATTATCAGTAAGGAGGGGGGCCAGCCAAAAGGGACTCGTGTCTTTGGCCCCATCGCCCGTGAGCTTCGCCAGAAAGGGTATCAGAAAATTATTTCTTTAGCTCCTGAAGTACTTTAAATTATTCAAAACCCAAGATTTAAGATCTAACATTATGAAGATTAAGGTTAAAGACAAAGTATTGGTTACGGACGGAAAATATAAGGGTAAAACCGGTGCTGTTATGCGCGTCTTTAAAAAGACCAATCGTGTGACTGTCGAAAAGGTTAATATCCGAACCCGCCATATTAAGAAGACAGCTACTCAGGCAGGTCAGAAGATCAAATATGAAGCTCCTTTTGATGTTTCAAAAGTGATGCTTGTCTGTCCTAATTGCAGCAAGGCTGTCCGGATAGCATACAGCATTCCTAAGACCGGTAAAAAGTTTCGTGTTTGCGCTAAATGTCATGAATCGGTTGAACAGGCTGTATCAAAAACTGATAAGAAGAAAAAATCTTAGAATAATTACTATTTGCTAATTACTAATTACTAATATGTCGTTGTACGAAAGAATGAAAACAGAGGTGACACCCGCAATGCAAAAGGAGCTTGGACTAAAAAGTCTGATGGCAGTTCCTGTGATTGAAAAGGTAAAGTTAATGTGGGTATTGGCACTTTAACAAAGAATACGAAAGACTTTTCTGAAGTCGTTGAAAACATTTCTAAGATTACAGGACAAAAACCTGTGGTGACCAAAGCGAAGATCGCGGTTTCTAACTTTAAGCTCCGTAAAGGAATGCCTGTTGGGATTACCGCTACTCTGAGAGGTCGTCGCGCTTATGATATGGTTGAGCGCCTTATTTCAGTGGTTTTGCCTCGCGTTCGTGACTTCCGCGGCCTTTCGACTAAGTCGTTTGACGGTAAGGGGAATTATAATATTGGCTTTAAGGAGGCTTTGGTGTTCCCGGAAATCAATCCTGATGATGTGGCCAATGTTCATGGAGTGCAGATCACAATTGTTACTTCCGCTAAAAATGATGAAGGCGGGATGGCCCTTCTTAAGAAAATTGGTTTTCCCTTTAAAAAGGAACTATAACTTATTAATTACTATT
>CAZSOH010000076.1:0-4959 GCA_964608535.1 uncultured Candidatus Peribacteria bacterium | reverse complement strand
AAGCGATCAGCTTATCCGTATTTTTCCGGATTTTTTTGAGAAGTTTCAGGTCTTCTTTGGTGGCGACCAGCCCTTCCATCAGAACATAATCGAAATGCCCCTCCGCGTTTACTTCTTTTACAAACGGAAAGGCCTGTAAGTCGATCAGTTCGAACAGGCTCAGAAGTTCATCTTCGTTAAAAATCACGCTCAGCTGACAGCCGGCACAACCGGTGATTCCAAAAAGGCCGACTTTTAGTTTTTTACACTTAGTCATTTTTGTCTTTTACTAAATCCTCGTAACAAAATACCGGCCCATCCGTACAGCAGAATTTCCCTTTCACCATACAATGACAGCATTGACCGATGGCACAGTACATCAGGCGCTCTGTGCTCAGGAATATCTGGGAATAGCAAATGTGTTTTTTTACTAATATATCAATGGCGGTTTTCATCATGATCGTGGGCCCGCACATGAGGACGATGGTGTTTTTTGGGTCATGAAGTTTCGCTTTTTCTAAACCTTCCGTAATAAAGCCAACCGAACCCATATAGCAGTATTCTACTGGATTGGTATCAACCATTATCGTCGTTTTATATCGTTTCTCCCATTGTTTTATGCGGTTCCTGAAAAGAATATCTTTGGGGCTGTGAAACCCCAGAAAAAGCTGGATGTCATTATACTTATCAAGATTCTGATCCAGATAATCAATCGCCCCTTTTAGCGGCGCGACACCGCATCCGCCACCGATCAAAATCACATTTTTCCCTTCATTTTCTTTTAGTGGATAACCATTGCCGTAAGGCCCGCGGATAAAAAGCTGATCCCCTTTTTTGAGCTGATTGAGGGCCCGGGTAACATTCCCCACATTCCTGATGCTCAACTGGATATGGTCGGAGGAATAGGAACTGATAGAAATGGGTGACTCACCGATGCCGAGCACATTCACCTGCATAAACTGGCCGGGCTTGTGCGCGATTTTCTGATCGAGTGTCAGCGTGATGGTATCGTGCGATTCATGATGCACTTTTGAGACTTTGACGGCCTTTGGAATGAGTTCGCTTTTTAGCTTCATTGGTTTGTTTTACATTTACAGTCCTTAGATCCGCAAAACGGTTTTTCTTTTTTTAAAGGTTTCATCTGATTGATGATTTTGATGAAATCAATGCGGGTCGGGCATCCCGAAATACACCGTCCGCAGCCTACACACAGGTCGATCCCGTTTTGTTCCCGGAAGTACTGGAGCTGATGATAAATACGGTGCTTGAAGCGCTCGATCCGTTTGTCGCGGAATACATAACCGCCCGCGACCCGGGTGAAGGATTTAAGCTGACAGGAAGACCATTGGCGCACCCGCTTTCCCGCCCCTCTTTCGGTAATGGATGGTTCTTCTTTGGGTTCAAAGCAGTAACAGGTGGGGCAAAGGGCTGTGCAGGCGCTGCAGCTGATACACTGATCAACTCCTTTCTGCCAATCGGGATGGTCATAGTAATCCGCGATGTCTTTCTTTTTCAGCAAATTTGTTCCGGGGATTTTACGGTCCATGTCTGTCAGCTGATAATTGACCGCCTTGAATAAACCGAGATGCGGTTTAATAAACTGCCGGCCGGCCGGACTGCCCACATGAACCAGGTAATGCTTGATCCGCCGGAAGAACATCAGATCATAATAGTCGGCCAGATCCATTGAGCCGCAAAAACACCATTTTGAGGGTGGTTTGTTACAGTGGTAACCAATCAGAATGCTCTTTTCGCGCTGGACCGCGTAATACGGATCAACATATTTTCCTTCCAAAAAAACCTTGTCCTGATGAGCAATGCCATTGAGGTCACAGCGCCTTAAGCCAAAGAATATTCTTTTCCGTGCGGTCGCTTCGGGAAGCTGGATACGCCCGTTTTTGTATTCAAATAAAGTTTCGTGTTTGTGGAAGAAATACTCTTTTACCGGAAAATAGGGCTGTTCTGCCAGGTTGATTTTTCGCGGATCGGCAACCAGCTGATACCGGACCAGATCGGTTTTTATGGGAGCAATGAGTTTTTGATTACCCGCAACAACCGCTTTCAGGAATGTATCCAGCTTACTAAAAGGAAGGGTGAAAAATTCATTTTTTGTTTTGGCGCTCTGACTCATTTCGCGGAGGTTGTTTTTTTTATTTTAACACTGAATGAGGGATAAAGTTTAGTAAAAAACAAAGCGATTAATTTTGGCCTTTTGAACGATAAAACGGAATGCTTCAAAAAGTCTTTTATATTCCTGCCAAAAATACGAATCCGGCCATACTCATTCCCACACCAGCGTACCGGAGCGCGGACAGCGCTGGATTTTTTTTGCGGGCATAATGGCCGATAAGAACGCCTGTTATGTGCAAAACAGCTGTCGACAACACAAAGCCAATGACATAAAGGGTCGGGTGAACAATACTTGGCATTTCTGTCCCATGCGCGTGGCCATGAAACAGGGCAAAGACGGCGACACAGAGCATAGCTCCACCTTCCGGTATCCTTTTATCTAACGCGATAAGGGCGCCAAGCAGCAATACTGATAGAGCAATGCCTGTTTCGACCATTGGCATTCCAACGCCGATGATGGCAAGCAACCCACCGACCAGCATAAAACTAACGAAGGTCGCCGGCACTTTCCAAATCGCCTTATCCCCAATCTGAGCGCTCACAATTCCTACCGCCACCATGGCTAATAAATGGTCCAGTCCAAAAAGCGGATGGGTAACACCGCTGGCCAGCCCGATACCTCCAATCAGATGGGCATGAGCGCCCTGAGGAATAATGAACAAGCTGATAAGGAAAATAGGCAACAGTTTTTTAATTGCTTTCATGGGGATTGAATTAAAAATAATTTATATTCCTTTAAAAAGAATTGTACCATATTGTTGGTTTTTCCATCCCGACTTCATCGGAATGACAGGCGGGCCTATGACAAAGAACGCCTGCCTTAGGCTGAATGGCGGAACGGACGGGACTTGAACCCGTCCCGACCTTGTCGGGATGACAGGCAGGCCTATGACAAAGAACGCCTGTTTTAGGCTGAATGGCGGAACGGACGGGACTTGAACCCGCGACCTCCTGCGTGACAGGCAGGCGTTCTAACCAACTGAACTACCGCTCCGTGTTGTTGACGATGATCTTTGACAGATATTTGCTATTTTTCCACTTTTTCATCTGCCTTTCGCGTTTGATAGCGTCACTTTTTGAACCGAATGATTCTAAATGGACTAATTTCTAAGGTCGTTTTTTTGCTGTGTAACGACCTCTTCTGTCATTGTGATCCTGTATTCTTTTTTCTAACCCTTGGGTGTAGCCGATATAATAACTTTTATCAGCTTCACTCTCCAGGACATACACATAATAATTCATATACTCTTTCCAAATCGGGGCTTGAACCCGTCCCGACCTTGTCGGGATGACAGGCAGTCTCCCGATATAATCGGGACTCCACATTTCTAATAAACCTCATTAAAAGGCTAGCTCATTTTAGACAATGGTCATGTATGGCGCAAGGTGTTTTTGTCTGAACTCAACTAAATTTTTCGATTTCGCCTTCTGAAAGCCCTCTCGTAAAGCGACAGGCTGTCTTCATTACTCGATCTAAAGCTGCCCAGAACAGCCTCGATCGCCCTTCGGACAAGACCGCCTTCCCTTACCATTTCAACAATTTTTTTATACTCCTCCCAAATGACACCCCTGAGCATTTTCCGGTCAATCTCTTCAGCAAGAACGCTGTTATCCGGCTAATTGATAAATTCTATACGGGCCAGATCAATTTTAAGGGGGGCGTCTAAACGGATGTATATGTCGTGAAACTGCTGAATTTGCCCCTTAAGATTATGCCTTTCCAGCACTTCTACAATTTCTTCGTCTGGGTGTCCGTCTTCCGGCCATTTTTTGAATAAAGTCTTACCGGAGGATTTTTTAATATGAAGGGCTATTATTGACATATTATTTATAATATGTTATTATTTAATACTGTTAATAAATTATTGTAGTATGTATGGCTAAAGTCTTTTTTTCACCAGAGGGTTCAAACTCCGACAAGCCCAGCTTTGAAAATGAGAAACCTGTTGAAGTGTTCGCCCAAAGAATTGATGTCATTTCTGACGATATTTATGCTGAAATGAAACAGTTTTATGGCGAAGAACGGGCTGAAAAAATCCTGGCAACCATCACTGCCGAACGGGATCCTGAGCGGGTTGAAAAACTGAGACTCGAGACGCTGACAAATATGTATGGCGCGGGGCTTATTAAGCGGTTCCGCGGAGCGATTTACCGGCTTTATCCGGTTATCCAGACGGGTGAGTCGCTTGACCCACGCACCAAAAACACGGAAGAAAGGGCTAAACTCATTAGTGATTTCCGGTACCGCCTGCTCGTCAATCCTTCGGATAATTATAAAGTGCTCAACCTCCTCAATCCCGACGCGGCAGCTGAGCCTGTCAGCCGAAATGACATTGATCCAGCCGGGCAAAGTCACCCGGATTTGCCGGAAGCTGAAGATGCGGACGGGAATGTCCTGTCTTAAGCTTGCCCTGCCTGCCTTCCCGCAAGTTCTTTATCGAGAATATATAAGCCGGGGCCATTATCACCAGCCAACTTGAGACGGTCAATCAGATCCTGGGCGCTGTTTTCTTCTTCCACCTGCTCATCGATAAACCACTTAAGGAATGACTCAAAGGCATAATCTTTTTCCTGGTGGGCAAGCTCGTAAAGTTTATTGATGAGTCCTGTTACCTCCTGTTCGTGAGCTAAGACTTCCTCTAATACTTCCATATGTGAATTGTAATTGGCCGGCGGTTTTTCGATCGCCTCTAATTCCGCTCTGCCTCCGCGTTCAATCGCGTAATGATAAAATTTCATGGCATGACTTACTTCTTCCTGAGCCTGTATTTCCATCCAATGAGCAAAGCCCGGCAGGTTTTCTTCCTCAAAGTAAGCGGCCATCGCAAGGTACAGATAGGCTGAATAGAA
>CAZSOH010000075.1:0-5022 GCA_964608535.1 uncultured Candidatus Peribacteria bacterium | reverse complement strand
TTAATTCTTAATTCTTAATTCTTAATTAAATTATGGCAGTTTTATATGTTTCTCTCGTAATCGGTTTGGTGAGCTTAGCTTACGCCGGTTTTAACACTTATCGTGTTTTAAAACAGGATGCCGGCACCCCTAAAATGGTTGAGATTGCCCAGGCGGTCCGCGAAGGGGCGATGGCTTATATGAACCGTCAGTTTAAAACGATTGCAGTTTTTGCTGTCATCCTTTTTGCTATCCTCAGTTTTGTACTGGAGGTAAATATTGGAATTTCGTTTTTATTCGGCGCGTTGCTTTCCGCTGTGGCAGGTTACGTGGGTATGAATGTGTCCGTCCGGGCGAATGTTCGTACCGCGGCTGCGGCAAAAAAAGGTCTTTCCGAAGCCCTTCAGGTTGCCTTTCAGGGGGGGTCAGTAAACGGATTGGCCGTCGTCGGTTTATCATTGGTTGGTGTGAGCGGGCTCTTCCTATTCTTCGCGGGTCTTGGCGTTGAAAGCACCGAAATTCCCCATTTACTGATCGGATTCGGATTCGGAGCCTCCCTGATTTCACTGTTTGCCCGTGTGGGCGGAGGGATTTACACCAAAGCTGCCGATGTCGGCGCAGACTTGGTAGGGAAGGTAGAAGCCGGCATTCCGGAAGATGACCCCAGAAATCCCGCCACCATCGCCGATAATGTTGGGGATAATGTCGGGGACTGTGCTGGTATGGGCGCTGACCTGTTTGAAACCTACGCGGTCACCCTGATCGCCGCTATGATTCTGGCGGTGTCCGAAGGGTTCTCAATGACCTTTGTATTTTATCCGCTCGCTTTAGGAGCGGTTGCCGTGATCGCTTCGATTATTGGAACCAATTTTATTAAAACGAAAAAAAAGTCTGCCATTATGGCAGCCCTTTATAAAGGAATGGCGGTTACCCAGGTACTTTCCCTTATTGGTTTCTACATCGTAACGGTCACTATGCTGCCCGAAAATTCAAACCGGATGGGGCTCTTCCTGACCACGTTTGTAGGGGCGATTGTCACCGTTTTACTGATTCTGATCACCGAGTATTACACCGCGACCAAATTCCGCCCGGTACAGGAAACCGCAAAAGCGTCTGAAACCGGAGCCGGAACGAATATTATTATCGGACTGGCAGCCGGCATGGAAAGCACGTTTTTACCGGTGATTGTGATCGCGGCCGCTATCATGGCCTCTTTCGCGTTTGGCGGATTATACGGGATCGCGATTGCCGCGGTATCCATGCTCAGCACCACCGGAATGATCATCGCGATGGACAGTTACGGACCGATCACCGACAACGCCGGAGGAATCGCCGAAATGGCTCATCTGGATGAAAAAGTACGGAAAGTCACCGACGCGCTCGATGCGGTAGGCAATACCACGAAAGCCGTCACCAAAGGATACGCGATTGGTTCAGCCGCTTTAGCGGCGCTGGTCCTCTTCCAGGATTACAACGGCGCTCTGCTTCACAGCGGAAAACGTCTTATTTTTGACCTGACTGACCATCAGGTGATCGTAGGTCTTTTTGTCGGCGCCTTGATCCCGTTCCTCTTCTCATCTGTGACGATGAAAGCGGTCGGCCGCAGCGCCCACTCTGTGGTGGAGGAAGTTCGCCGTCAGTTTAAAGAGATCAAAGGAATTATGGAGGGAAAGGCAAAGCCGGACTACAAAAAATGTGTGGATATTGTCACCAAAGCCGCCTTGATGGAAATGATTGTTCCGGCCCTGATCGCGGTTCTTTTTCCGGTTCTGGTCGGCTTTATCCTCGGCCCGAAATCATTGGGCGGAATGCTGATTGGAGTGATTGCTTCAGGCCTCTTAATGGCCCTTTCGATGAGTAACGGCGGAGCCACCTGGGACAACGCTAAAAAGTATATTGAAGACGGGAATCATGGCGGAAAAGGTTCTGAAGCCCATAAGGCCGCCGTGGTCGGAGACACCGTTGGTGATCCTTACAAAGACACTTCTGGCCCCGCCCTCAATGCCCTGATCAAGGTGATCAATACAATCGCTCTTTTGATCGCTCCGCTGATTGCCAGCTGGAGTCTGTTCTAATTGATTGAATGATAAAAAATCCTGTAGTGGTGGCAGATCTGCAACCACTACAGGATTTTTATAATTGCTAATAAATTGCATCAGGAATTGAGAGCTTTCAGTAGCCTTTCGAGTTCTTCGGTCGTTAAACCATGCCCCTTAGCCCCTTCCTCAAGCGTTTCCAGGGCGCCAAGTTCACAAGTGGCGCAGGAAAGGCCGAATCCCTTAAAAATCCTAACAGAATGAGGATTGGCTTTAAGGATCTCCTGGATAGTCATCGTCTTATCAATCATTGAGAGCTTGCTTTAAGGCGTTAAAGGCCAGTAAGGCGCATTTCATCCGTCGTTCGCTGATGTCGATCCCAAGGGCTTCAATCAGTTCTTCTTTTCTCATAGCCCTGACCTCATCAATCGGCTGGCCCGTCACCAGATCACCCAGAATATCCGCCGCCGCCATACTGATCGCACATCCAACCCCGCTGAAAGTATACTCACTGATTCCCGAATCCTGAATCCTGAGTCCCAATTTGATTTTATCTCCGCAGGAATGGTTGACAGCCTCATGTTCATGGGTCACCTCAATTTCCTTATCTTTATAATAAGGTTCTTTGTAGCGATCCAGTATATTTTGGGCGTATAAATCCATAGTACATTTAACATTTTACATGTGACATTTAACAGTCAAAGGTTAAAAGTCAAAGGTCAAATGTTAATTAAAATAATCATAAATTTCCTCCAGAACTTCACAACACCGGTCAATCTCCTCCCTGGTATTATAAAAGGCGAGGCTGATTCTGGCGGTAGCGGGCAGTTTGCAGGCATCCATCAGGGGCTGGGCGCAGTGCTGGCCCGCCCGGATACAGATATTTTTCTGCGAGAGGCCTTCGGCAATGTCGTGCGGATGAACTCCTTTCATGGTGAACGAGACGAGTGAGCGCCTATTCCTGTTCCCTGACGGTCCGACGATCGTGATAAAAGAAAGGGCATTTAATTGATTGAGCAGATGGTCTGTCAGTTCCGCTTCCTGTTTCTGAATCTTCGGAAAGCCGATTTTAAGAATATAATCAATCGCCACCTTAAGTCCGACAGCGCCGGACACATTCGGCGTTCCGGCTTCAAACTTCATTGGCAGTCCGGCAGGCGTGAAATGATCCGTGAAAACCTCATTCACCATATCTCCTCCGGTGATAAAGGGCGGCATGGCCTCCAGAAGCTCCCGTTTGCCGTAAAGAACCCCGATCCCCATCGGCCCGTAAAGCTTGTGGCCGGTGAAGGTGAGAAAGTCGATCCTTAGTTCATGTACATTAATCCGCTGATGGACGGCCAGCTGAGCGGCATCCACCATCACTTTAGCCCCAACTGCATGAGTCGCTTTGATCATTGGGGGTAAGTCGGTAATCGTGCCCAGTACATTCGACATGCCGGAAACCGAGACCAGCTTCACTTTTTCGTCGATCAGGTTAGGGTCAAAATCAATGAACCCATCCTCAGTGATCCCAAAAAACCTGAGCTCAATCCCTTTTGATTCCTTAAGCTGCAGCCAGGGGACAATATTGGCGTGATGCTCCAGTTCAGAGAGGACCACCACATCTCCGCTTTTAAAGGTTTCGCCAAAACTCTTAGCGACCAGATTAACGGCTTCAGTGGCATTTTTAGTGAAAACAATTTCACTTGAGCTTTGAGCGCCAATAAAGTCAGCCACGGTTCGACGGGCATCTTCATAAAGAATCGTTGCTTCCTCCGAAAGAAAGTGGGGGCCGCGGTGGATATTACTGTTCGATTCACGGTAGTAGCGATCCATCGCTTCCAGAACCACGGCCGGCTTCTGGCTGGTCGCGCCGTTATCGAAGTAGATCAGGTCAGGCCGGCTTTCGAAGATGGGAAAATCAGATTTATAGTTCATAAGGAAAACCTGAAGGCGCGACGCCGTCATCGCACTTTCAGATATGAGTTAGTATATATTCCTTCAATTCAGGCATGTTATTGATTTTATTCAACTGTTCCGATACAAATCCCATAATCATCATTTTGCGCGCCTCCTCCCGGCTGATGCCGCGGGAAGTGAGATAGAAAAGAGCGTCTTCATTT
This sequence comes from uncultured Candidatus Peribacteria bacterium, assembly GCA_964608535.1. GTDB lineage: Bacteria > Patescibacteriota > Gracilibacteria > UM-FILTER-43-11 > UM-FILTER-43-11 > JAJDCE01. The sequence continues at coordinate 902 of CAZSOH010000075.1, read as the reverse complement.
AAATTCACGATGCTTGCCCCATGACTCGCTTTCACTTCATTGGTATCAATCTTTAAGCCCGGGATAGCGTTGATTTTGGCCTTGTCGCTCAGGAGGAGGGAATCCTGTTTCAGGTAAGTGTCCGTTCCTCCGCCTAGCCTTGTGATCTGGATCGTTCCGTTCATTTTAAGACGGCTTTCGTCGAGAGCGATGCCTTTCACAAAGATCTTCCCAAGGCCGTTTTTGGCGTCATAAGCATTCTTCACATCAAAATCAAACTCCTGATCGTTTTTTGCCCGGCACAGAAGATCGGTATTCAGTGTCCCGGATTCACCCGTACTGGTTTGGTGAATCGCTCCACAGGCTTTTTTGGCGCCCAGCTGGAAATTGATAAAGTGAACATTACCTCCAGCCTGAACATCAGTCGACCGAAGTTCATTAAAAGTCGACCCAGGATCTAAGTTCTGGAACGTGATCACTTTAAGGTCAGCATTTTTAGCTGCCTGAACCGTCAGTTTGTAATCAATATTCCGCGCGCCTTCAAACCGCTCAATCAGGGTCGCCTTGGCATTTTCACTGGCTCTGACCATCAGCGCGGCCGAAAAGTCAGAATCCGGAAACCGAAGCTCAACCGGCTCTTTAACTTGAACTCCCGCATCAATGGTAAGCAGGTACTGATTATCAGTCAATGTAAGAGTTACACCTTTTGGATAATTAGCGAGTTGTAATTGGGAATTGATCATTAAGGTATGTTGTAGGCGCGATTTCGTAATCGCGCATAATTGCGAAGCAATTAATGTACAGGGAAAAGTCAGGGAAAAAGTTATCCCACAGAGCCCTCCATTTCCAGTTCAATCAGCCGGTTCATTTCTACCGCGTATTCCAGCGGAAGTTCCCGGACGATCGGGTTGATAAAACCATTC
>CAZSOH010000074.1:0-5068 GCA_964608535.1 uncultured Candidatus Peribacteria bacterium | reverse complement strand
GCGTCCTTAAGGCCATTAATCTCCGAAACAGGATGGGACGAGTACTTCATGTACTTCAGTTCAGCTTTCTTCGCAAGATCAAATTCTCCATTGGTCAGAAAATCGAGAAGTTGCCCCCTCAGCTGCCTGCGGATCATTTTCCGTCCATGAGCCCTTTCAAGAACATCAGGTTTCGGCGCAAAGTCTGAAGCAACCGCTTCGGCAGAAATTTCCTCATTAGCAGCCTCAACAGGAGCTTCAGGCATATCGGTAACCACCGAACCAAGGAGGGGTCCTTCTGCAGTAAAAACGATTTCGTCTTCGGCAGGCAGTTCGTTTAATTCAGGGGGATTAGCAGTGGCCTCCCGAAGATTTCGCAAAATATGTTTTACTTTCCGGCTTGATCCGTTCTCGCAGCAATACTGATAAGCGCGGTCGACCTCTTCCCGAAGATCCATACCGCTGCCATAAGCATTCTTGAGCGCTTCAGCCCGTTTGAAATCACCAAAAAGCAGATTGTGATAGTACCCTTCCCTCACCGCTTTCTCAAAGCCCTCAATCCGCGAAACCGAAGAAGAAGCAAGGCGCGCATATTTTTCATCCATTTTTCCTGCAAGTTCAAGCTCACCGCTCGAAAGTGCGCCTAAAAACCGGTTTCCATTTTTTTTGATCACATAAGCCCTGGCAAACTGATCTCTAAGCTGAGAATAAGTCTCGATATCCCCTCTTCTGAGACAGGTTCTTCCCCCTTCAAGAATCATTTCCTTAAAATCATCCATTTTATCGAACGGCAGAACATGGCCAAACCGCTCATAAAAAGCAAAAATATTTTTTGAACCAGCCTGCAGATACTGCCTGAATACATCCATAAAGAAACCAGTGTCTGACAGATTATCGACTGGATAACCCTTGCCAAAAAAATAATCCAGAACTCTGAAAGCCCTGTGGTCATCCTGAATCAGGAAACGGCGAACAGATTCATCCACTAAATCAGAAAAGTAATGATCATGAGAAATATCAATATTTGAACGTGATCTGAAAAACTCATAAAACCGGATCGCCTTTTCAGGATCAGCCACTAAACACTTTTGAAAAATGGTACGGCAGAGCGACCGGGATCCTTCAAAGAAAATAGTTTGGTCAGCCAGCTTTTTAAAGATATCAATCGCTTTATCAAGCTCCCCGTTCTTAAGCATTTTAAGAACATCATCCGAAACTTTCGAGCATTCCTTCTCATCAAGCGGTGCTTTTCTGAGCCGTCTTTGCTCAACAATCTGTGAATCCAGTTCGGCATAAGCAGCGCGCAGAACATACTCAGCGGAGGTGCGGTATTCCCGCGCCGCAAAGGTAATTTCTTCGATCGGCCGTCCTGTTTCAGCCCTCACCGATCGATCCTCGGCAAAAGGAGTAGGATGGTCAAAGTTTAGACTAAAAATATTACTGGGGCTTCCGTCAGGTGTTTTGGGAGACTTATCGTCAACAAAGAACATTGGATAGAAGTTAAATCAAACAAAAGGTATATATCATAGCAGTTTTTATTAATTTGTCAAGGTTATCTTTTCAAGATAAAAATACGCCGAAAAACCAGCCTTAATCCAGATCAGTAACTCAATCGGCATTAAGCGGCGCGGCGGATTTCCTTCCGGAATTTCCTCAGGATCTTTCTGGCAATCGTATTTAGCCCGTTCTCATCACAATAAAGATAAGCGCGGCGAATTTCTGAATAAAAATTCATATCTTCACCATAGCGTTTTCTAAACTTCTGGGCCTGCTTAAAGTCTCCCCTCGCCAGATTGCGGAAATACCCTTCCTTTACAGCTTCATGGTAACCATTTAAATTGGATAACTTGTCAGTAGAATACCTTGCAAGCTCGCTCTCAACCCTGAGCACATTAGCCAGATTTCCGGCTTCCAGGTGAGAGATAAGGGTGAGGGTTAAGCTTGCAATTCTTTCATTTGTCTCCCCAGTGTCAGTGTTGACGATCACCCGGTCAGGCGGAACCTGCATAGAAGCTGCGGCGGGCAGGGTTTCATCTGTCGCGATCTTGGGAAAAGGCTTAAGTTCATCATCCACAAGCGAACCAAGCGATGGACCCTGTAAATCAGAATCAGGCGGTGTGATCAAATCCGCACCCATGCCGCGAAGCGTAGAATGTGAACCATCAGGCCTGGGAGCAGCCCCAACCTCACGATCAGGAAGGTCAGCCAAAGAAGAAGCATTTCCAAACCATCCCAATAAATCTGTAGCCTTCTCATTTTCACCCAAATTACAAAGTTCAGAGTAAGCGCTTCGAACCTCAGCATGCAGATCAATACCTTTACAGAATTTTAACTCCAGCAAGGAAGCCACTTGTGGATTTAGCCTTAAGTATTGACTGAATATCAGCTTCATTGTAGCACCATCAGTCGCGAAAGATATCTCTCTGTCCTGGGCAAATTCGTCATATATTTTTAAGGCATGATGCAGACTTGTACTGGGATATCCATCAGCACTAATGCCTGAGCTAAGATCATCGGCCAATTCTCCCAATAGAGCTGCTATACAGGCATCCTTAACTTCATCGGTTAAGTCAAGTTCAGAGCCAAGTTCATCACGGAATATTTTTGCCTTTCTCCAGTTCTCCTCAAGCAAGCATCTCTTAAATCCTTGTCTGATGCTGTCATAACACTCCTTAATATAATGGACAGAGCCTGATAAGCTCATCCTGTCTTTCAGAGCCAATGCCTCATCAGCCTTACCATCCCGAAGCAATCCAAGAAAAACGTTTTCTTCAGCGGTTAAACCTACTATGCCAACCAAAGCCGAGGGTTCTTCCTCCCCGTCCAGTGCAAAAACTGATCCGAAAGCCCGTCTGACATTAGAAACAGCAAGTTTATTCCCGTCATCCAGCTGTCGACCAAAGATTTCCTGGACGATATCGCAGAAACCGATTCCATGGCAGAACTCATCATAAAGGATGCGTGCAGCGTCCGTATTGCGATGCTCCAGCCAATAAGCAAACACTTCCCTGATATCGCCAAGATGGCTTTCGAAAGACAGATCCGCACCAAATCGGTCACGGATTGTAACCGCCCTATCAAGATCCCCGTCATACAGAGTCTGAATACAGGCTTCCTTTACCGCCTCCTCAAGAACCCCATCAGATACAACGATGTCATCAAACTTTTTTGCCTTTTCCCATTCTCCAGACAGCAAACAATACTTATAGCCTTCTTTAACAGCATCGCGAAAAGCTGTTTTAAAAACCTCAGGCGGTTCTCCTTTCTGCATTTCCGGTGACTCAGCTGCTCTCAGAGCGCTTTTGGCATCACCAGCCCGAAGCAGCTCAAGAATATACTCTTCATCTGAAGTTAGGCCTTCAGGCTGATCCTTTTCAGGGTCAGGAGAAACCACAATCGGGAAATGGTCGAATAACTGCTTACTAACACCATCCAAACTGCCCGCGCAGAGCATAGTGATCACTCTGGCCAAACGTTTATCCTGGAACAAGTCGATTCCATTCGGCCTGGCAAATTCACTGTCAAAAGCAATCAAAGTCTCGACATCCCTCTGTTTACAGCTTCCCAAAATACCCCTAAACAGTTCTTTCCTAAACCACTCAGCCTCCGCCCACTTCAGTTTCACTCCCAAATCTCCAAAATGATAAAGCTGAATCGCGCTGGGCTTTCCTGCTTCCAGCCGCTGGCGGAATATAGAAGTCATTTCTCCTCTTAAATGTTCAGCCAGGTGTTCCGGGCTAAAATGCAGCTCCATCAGTTCAAAAGCGCGCGGGTCATCCTCTTGCAGCAATCCTAGTAAACCCTCAACAGTCGGCCGAATAGCTTCATTAGCTGAATCACTCAAAACGGCCTCAGAAACAACAGCCACCGGCGTATCATCATCCCGGCCAACCCCCTCTGAAGAAGGTTCGGCACTCATATCAATCTCCAAAGTTGCCTCAAGATCAGGCGCTTCTTCACCGGAAGCCCTCTGCAGCACTCTCGCGCGGGACGTCGGCATCACGGCAGTTGGACGTCCGGCCAGCGCTATCGGCTCCGGCGGATCAGCAGGCTCAATTTCAGAAGCATCAAATAAATCCGACGGAAGTTTCCGGTCTTCCTCTTCAGGCTCTTCTTCAATAACTGGAATATCATCAGTATCAGCCTCATCCAGCCCGACAGAAGAAAAATCGGTTTCATCTGAATTCACGGGTTCTAAATCTGAATCGGAAAGTTCCATCTCATCGGAATCTACTGACTCCAGATCATCCGGAGAAAGTTCAATTTCGTCTGAGTTATCCGGGGCATCAGCTTCAGATGAATCGGTCTCAATATGATCAACCTGTTCCCCTGATGCTGAAAGGCCATGGGGATCAACCTTGATCCTGCGGGTCTCATCGTCATTGCCATAACCGGAAGAATCAGCCGGCTGAATGCCCGTACCGCTATCAATAATGACCTGAGCTGTTAAATCCTCAGAAGAGCGTCTTGCCCCCCTCCTTTTGCTGGCTGCAAGAATTATATCATCCAAATCCTCTGCTACCTCGGGAGCCTTAGTCGTCGCTGGAGGAGCACCATCTCTATCCAAATCTCCATCCGCTTTCCAGCCGAAAAGAGTACCTTTGCGGCCCGGATTTGGCGGTAAAACCGGCTCAACAGCTCTTTCAACAGCATCACGAACTTCACGGGTATCTGCAGGGCCGGCCCCAGCCTCTCTTCTTCTTTTAAATACTTCCATCGCGCGCCCCAGCTCAGAACCTTTACCATCATCACCATTCGGGCTGCCAAGAATTGAGTGTTCAGGAACTTTGCTGTCCGAACCGTTTTCATCAGGTTTTTTTGACATAAAAATGAGGGGGAAAATTTAAATAGGTTAATATTTTAGTAAATAATATTAATTTGTCAAGTGTATACTCATCTGCTAAAATCCTATATAATTTATGACATAAAAAATTAAACTGAAATTATGATCTCAGATTTAAGCCCCCTGGACGGCCGGTACCGCAACAAAATCAGCAGCCTGGCGCCTTATTTTTCTGAATACGGCCTCATCAAACACCGGCTGATTGTGGAAGTGAGTTTCTTTATGATGCTGTCCGCCGAACCAGGC
>CAZSOH010000073.1:0-5103 GCA_964608535.1 uncultured Candidatus Peribacteria bacterium | reverse complement strand
ATAGGTATCAAATTCAGCCGCGTTTTTGTCTCTCTTTAAAATGATACTTCCAAGATCTTTCATGTCCACAATCAGAAACTGTCCTGAGTTATCCGAAGTCTTCTGGGTTTTACCCAGTTCCAGTTCACTACCCAGAGAATCAAGTTCCATGCCCGGGGATGATGAGTACACTTTGCGGTAGTCGTTACTGAACGGGTTTTTTAAGGCCAGCATCCCTTCACTACTTTCGGTGAGTTCGATGAGCCTTTGGATGATATTGCTGCTGAGGGTTCTCAGGTCATCCCCGTACATGTCGGTCAGTTCACTCATTTCGTAGATGGCCATCAGTTTTGTGTTGGTCTGGGCAAGCCTGCCTCCTACCGCCCCTAAAACGGCCAGAAGGAAGTCAATTGCTGCTCCTGGCTTTTCTTCCGTGAGTTTTTGGAATTTTGCGTGTGACAGGGTCATGACCACCACATCTGACATCGCCCGCGCTGTGGCCGGCTTAATCACATTTTCAGACAGCGACCCTTCTCCAAGGAATTCCCCGGATCCAAGCTGGGCGATCACCTTGTCTTTATCACTGCCTGTCTTTTTCCGAATTTCTACTTCGCCTTTTAAGATGATGTAGAAATTGGCATCTTCTTTTCCTTCCTCGAAAATCGTTTCGCCCGAACTGAATTTTTTTTCGTCCGCCAGCTCAAGAATCATCTGTATTTCTGACAGCGTGCCCGACGGTCTATTTTGATCGGTCATATTAAATAGTTTTCAGATTTTCGAATAAAGTGTCGATGTCATGCGCTTTTGATAAGGCGTCTTCTTTAGTGATTTTTCCTTCCCTCGCCAGCTGTTCCAGGCTTTGATCCATCAGCCGCATCCCCTCGCTGCCATTCAGCTGGATCATGGAATAGATCTGATGAATCTGCCCCTGAACGATACAATTGCGGATCGCGTCATTCGTCAGAAGAATTTCTCTTGCTGCGATGCGTCCTTCGCCGTCTGCCCGCGGCACTAAAACCTGGGCGATCACTCCCTTCAGGGTGGTGCCCAGCTGGGCCCGGACCTGCTGCTGCTGATACGCGGGAAAAACATCAATAATACGGTCGATCGTCTGGGCCGCGTCCGGCGTGTGTAACGTTGAGAAGACCAGATGGCCGGTTTCGGCCAATGTGATTGCGGCCGCAATAGTTTCGAGGTCTCTCATCTCCCCCACCATCACCACATTGGGGTCCTGCCTCAGGGCCGATTTGATCGCGGACGCGAAGGAACGGGTATGAACACTCACCTCTCTTTGGGTGACCAGGCTGTTTTTACTTTCGTACACATATTCAATCGGATCCTCAATGGTGATGATATGGGCGTTGCGGTTCTGGTTGATGTAATCGACCATTGAAGCCAGCGTGGTGGATTTTCCCATGCCCGTGGGGCCGGTTACCAGTACAAGGCCATGCGGCAATTGACAGAGCGCTTCAGCTTCTTCGCCCAATCCGATCGCTTCCAGAGCCGGAATTTCTTCTCCGATCATCCGAAAAGCGACAGACGGACCATTCTGCTCGTAAAATACATTCACGCGAAAGCGTCCCTGCCCCTTGAGCGCGTGCGAAAAATCAACTTCCAGCTCTTTTTCAAGCCGCTTTTTGTGGGCAGGATTTGCGATCTCATTGATAACGGATTCAATCTGCTCTTTTCCCAGAGGCTTATAGCCTGTCAAAGCTGCAATGTCTCCGTTTTTAAGCCTGACTACCGGCGGCTGACCCACCTGCAGATGCAGATCGGGAGATTTTGAATCGATGACTTCTTGTAATAATGAGTTTAAATCCATTTTTCAATTCCCAATTTCCTAATTCCTAATTTCCAATTAGCGTGGAACGTTATTATTCTCTAATTGGACATTGGGACATTGGACATTGGGTCATTTAGCTAATCTATATATTATACCACAAAATGCCCCTGTTTTACAAGGTTCTATTCCCTCGTGAAATCTGGTAGTATAAGCCGGTATAAAATGAAAATGGACAAAAGCGAAGCAAAGCAGCGGATCGAAAAACTCAAAGCGTGGCTCAAGAAGTGGAATTATGATTATTTTGTGCTGGATAAAAACGACGTTTCGGAAGCCGCGCGCGACCAGATCAAGAAGGAACTGACTGAACTTGAAGGACAGTATCCTGAATTTGTTACTCCCGACTCCCCCACTCAGCGGGTCGGCAGCGCCCTTTCGGGCAAATTTGCCAAAATCAAACACATCACCCCAAAGCAATCGCTCAGTGATGTATTTTCCGAAGAAGAACTTTCAGACTGGGAGGAGCGCATCCAGAAGCTGGTGCCCGGTGAAACTCTGGACTTTGTGACCGAGGTAAAGCTTGATGGGCTGAATATTTCTGTCATTTATCAGAAGGGTAAGCTTTATAAAGCAGTTACCCGCGGGGATGGGGTTTACGGTGAAGATGTCACCCACACTATCCGGACGATCAAATCGGTTCCGCTGGAACTGAATGAAGTGAATGGAATTCCGCTTTCTGACTACCCGGTTATCGAAGTTGGCGGTGAAGTCCTGATGACTAAAAAATCGCTTGAAGATATTAACACTGAAGGGGGTCAGCAATTCGCCAATCCCCGGAATGCCGCGGCCGGCACAGTGCGCCAGCTGAATCCGGCAGTGGCCGCCAAACGGAATCTGGAGATGTTTTTTTATTCTCTGAACTTCCCCGCCGAATCTTTAATTCCGAATCCCGAATCCCAAAAGGATACTCTTAAATTATTAAATGATTTCGGTCTGCGCACAGAACCCCATACCAAACATCACACGTCCATCGCTTCTGTCCAGAAGGAATACGACCACTGGAAAAGTAAAAACGATTCCCTTCCTTATATCATTGACGGACTTGTGGTTAAAGTGAACTCGGTGAGGCATCAGAACCTGATGGGATCGACGGCCAAATCGCCCCGCTGGGCGGTAGCCTTCAAGTTCCCGGCGGAACAATCTACTACGAAGATTTTAGATATTGAAATTTCCGTCGGCCGTACAGGAGCTATGACACCGGTTGCCATCTTAGAGCCCACTCCTGTCGCCGGTACTACGGTCAGCCGGGCCACTCTTCACAACGAAGATGAAATTGCGCGCAAAGATGTCCGCATCGGCGATACCGTAATCATTCAGAAAGCGGGTGATATCATCCCGGAGGTGGTGGAAGTTTTAAAGGATTTACGGACCGGCAAAGAAAAAACTTTTAAACTGCCTGAAAAGTGTCCGGTTTGCGGCGGCAAAATCATCCGGCCGGAAGGCGAAGTGGTGAGCCGGTGTTCAAATTCTGAATGCGGCGCCCAGCATCAGCAGCAAATAGAACTTTTTGTTTCCCGCAGTGCTTTTGATATCGACGGGCTGGGCGAAAAAGTTGTGGAACAGCTGATTGACGCCAAGCTTATTGAAGATCCTTCTGATATCTTCCAGCTGAAGTACGAAGATCTGATGCAGCTGGATCTTTTTAAGGACAAAAAAACGCAGAATCTGCTGGATGCTGTCGAGAAAGCGAAGCTTATATCCGTTTCCCATTTTCTCTTCGCGCTGGGCATCCGGTATGTGGGTTCGGAGACTGCTGAAATTCTGGCCAGCCATCTGCGCCTTAAGACCCATGAAATAAACCTTAACAAAAGCCAGCAGCGCGACCAGCTCACTTTGTTTTCAGAAAATACCGTTTCCGAAAAACATCGGGTGGCAGAAATCCATAACCTCCTGGAACAGCTCAGCAGCCTTTCACTTGATGATCTGAAAGACATTGACGGTATTGGTAATAAAGTGGCTGAGTCGATTCATGAATGGTTCAGCTACAAGAAGAATGTGAATCTGATGAAAAAACTTGAAGACGTCGGCATCAAACTTCTTGCTGAAGACCAGGAAGGACGGACGGAAAAACTTAAGGGGCTCATTTTTGTTATTACCGGCACTTTACCGGCCATGAGCCGCGATAAAGCCAAAGAACTCATCAAACAAAACGGAGGCAAGGTTTCCAGCGCGGTCAGTAAAAACACGGATTATCTGCTGGCTGGCTCAGAACCTGGTTCAAAATATGATCAGGCTGAAAAACTGGGAACTAAAATCATCGGTGAAGACGCATTCTTAAAGCTCATTGCCTGAAGCAGGGCTTGAAGCTTACTTTCTATTCCTATATATTGAGATCAGCTCTTAAATAAAAATAAATATGTTAGATCTTAAAGTGCTCATGCAGGAAGTGCTGACCAGTAATTCTCCCGACCTGCATCTTCAGGTTGGCCAGCCGCCGATTGTTCGTGTAAAAACCGGCAATGTTGTTGCTATCAATAAATTCCCCGTGGTGACTTCAGAAGATATGAATTCGGTTATTCAGCAAATTACGACTGATCTGCAGCGAAAAGAGTATGAAGAAAAGCTTGAGGTTGATTTTAGTTTTACCCTTCCCGGCTCCGGCCGATTCAGGGTTAATGTTTATCACGACCGCTTCGGACCTGCCATCGCGCTTCGGGTGATCTCCGATAAAATCCCCACCCTACAGGAACTGGGGCTCGGCACGGCTATTGAACAAATGCTCCAGCTCCCCAACGGACTCGTACTGGTCACCGGACCTACGGGATGTGGTAAGTCAACGACGCTGGCCGCCATGATAGACTATATCAACGACCATCGAAACGCCCACATCATTACGATTGAAGATCCGATTGAGTATATTTATGAAAATAAGAACTGTCTGGTGACTCAGCGTGAGATTAAGGTTCACACCCGCACTTTCGGGGCAGCCATCCGCTCAGCGCTCAGACAGGACCCGGATGTCGTCCTGGTGGGTGAGATGCGTGACCTGGAAACGATTTCAGCCGCCCTTACTCTGGCTGAGACCGGCCATCTTGTTTTTTCCACACTCCATACTACCGATGCAGTTCAGACCATTGACCGAATCATCGATGTCTTTCCGCCGGACCAGCAGGGCCAGATACGAGCCCAGGCCAGTAATATGATCAAGGGGGTAATTTCTCAGATTCTTGTGCCCCATGCCAGCGGGGAAGGCCGAATTGCGGCCCGGGAAATCATGATTACCAATGATGCCGTGAGAAACTGTATTGCCCAGGGCCAGTCCTCCCAAATCTATTCCATGATCC
>CAZSOH010000072.1:0-5138 GCA_964608535.1 uncultured Candidatus Peribacteria bacterium | reverse complement strand
AGTAGAAATAGTGGAATCGGTGAAGAAAACAGAAAAAATAGTAAAAATGCTCTCAGAAATGTTAAAGCCGACTATCCGGCAGCTCATCGCGCATTTATGGGACCCGCTCCCTCCTGCCTTAAAGATGAAGAATAACCATGTTGTCATTTTTAAGCTCAACACCACATGGCTTCGCTGGGGAGATTTCAAAAATTCTCCGAAGGGTGAAAAAGATGACTTTTTTCAACTAATTATTCCTTAAGCTTACCTCAGCCTGAAGGTTCCGGAATCTGAGACGGACTCGCCTCCGATCCTGTCGTAGACCGTCAGATATACTTTGTAGGTTCCTTTTATTACTTTTCTTGAAGGAATATAAACCCCACTGGGTGAGGGTGCTATGTCGTCCTCCAGCTTCAGATGCCCGCCCTTTCCTAAAAGACCTTTTTTCAGCATAACAGTATCCCCGTCCGGATTTATGACTTTTAAATCCAGATCTACCCAATTCAGCCCTTCTTCGTCACGTTTGAATTTACCCACATTGGTGAGGGCAAAGTGAACCGGTTCTCCTCTTATGTACAAGGGGTCATCCAGGAAATCCACCGTTCCGTCCTGCAGAATGCGGGCGAAAACGGTTTTGTCGTATTTCAGGTACTCGTTCTGGCTGACCACCACATTGCGCCAGTATTGTTTTGTAAAATCCCTGAACGCGTGCGGGTTAGCCTGAACAGACCAGTGAATGCCCAGCAATATGCCAGACAGGCCCAGCAGATAAATGATACGTTTAAGACTGACTTTTTTAGTTTTTTTCATAGCTCCGGATTAAGTGACTTATGTACTATATCAGATCCTGCTAAAAACTGAAGACTGTTTTGGATTCACACAGAGCGCCTTTTCCTCCGCCTGAGAGCTGGTTTTCCGAGCTGGAAACGTGAACAAGAGAAGGACATTCTCCTTTCAGGTCTTTTACTCCCTGATCTACCAAAGCGCTATGATATTTCGCGAATTCAGATTCACTCAGGCACCGGTGTCCCGGCACGGTAAATACAGCGCCATTTCCGCTGAAGGTTACCTGCGGCACCGCCCAGCCCAGGTACTCATCAAGAATTTTACGGACGACTCCCTCACAACCACCGGCTTTTGGCGGCTCCTCTTTTTTTTCTTTGTCTTTAAGTTCATGGCAGTCTCCTTTTCCTGTCGGAACGCATTCCTGATCTTTTCCCATATTCGCATTACAGAGGTGGGCATTCCGGTACTGACCTTCATCACATACATTTGCGCAGTATGTGCAGTAAATGTTCCCTCCAACATATTCTGCCGGAACTCCTTCGCACTTTTGATGCGCCTTGCATGAGTTATTGCACAGCTTTGTCTCATCCGTCCGCTCATCAAAAGTCGTCACTCCTGTCTGGCCCAGAATATCAATTTTGCCGCATTCATTGCTGAGCTTTTTTTCATCCTCTTTGTTTTTACCGTCTTTCTTTCCGTCTTCTTTATCGTCAGCACCATCGTCTTTGCCGTCGTCTTTTTTCTCTTCACCGCCTTTGTCCTTGTCCTTATCTTTTTTCTCGTCAGTCCCGTCTTTTGGCGGCAGGGGCGTAACCGGATCTCCGCCGGCACCATCATCTCCTCCAAAAATCCAATCGATAATTCCCCTGAAAAAACCTTTTTTCTTTTTCGGGGGTGGGGGCGGTTGATCCGTCGGGCATTTTTTATTGCACTCTGCCTCTGTAGCTACTTTTAATTTGCCTACTTTGTACTGAACCTGCATCGTATGGGTTTTCCAGAAAATGAAATAGTTCTCTTCTTCAATTTTAACATTTACGGCTTCTACCGGGGCCTCCATATGAATTTTATAGCTGTTCAGTTTTACCTTTCCCCCTCCCCTTTGAGTATTTACCGTTGTACATCCGCAATTCCCGGTCACATCGATGCTGAATTTTTTTTCCTGAGGGTTCCAGACATACTTCACCTGCTTATTGCAATCGCCCGAGTAAGAAAGGTTAACCGTTTCAACCGGCAGTGCGCTGCTGGTATTCAGCCATTTTTTCATCAGCTCAGCCAATTTGGCTTTCGTGTTCTCTTCAATGAGTTTTCCGATGGATTTTCCCCCGCCGGCAATATCTTTAACAGCGTCCCAGGCAATAAGTACCCAGGGTGCAAAGTGAGCTTTAGCCCGCCCGTCCAGAAATATACTCCAGGTATTTAAGTTGGCTGCCCGCTGGCACTGGGTTACCTGCTTCCCGTCCACTGCTGTTTCGGTGGTGTAAGGTAAGAACTGTTTTTGTACCTGACTCAGGAGGTTTGACATGGTTTGTGAAGGGATATCCCCCACTACCTTTTTGATGACCACATCCGCCACATCGTTGCCGGAAATATCTTTGAATTCTTTGACATCTGTTACGCTCTTTCCAAAATTTTTGGCCTCATCAACAAGATCCGTTTCCGCCTTTGAACGGAGCGGCACTGCGATCAGCAGTAAAAGGATAATTGAAGTAGAGATCAGTTTTTTCATTTTTTGTTTGAAATAGTTTTCTATCAGTTATATTAACATGAAAATGAACTTTTTGATTAAGATTATTGATTTGCTTTTAAATCGTTAATCTGCTAAAAAATTGAGTGTGCTTGGTACCGTGGTGAAGTGGTTTAACACGGCTGTTTGCAAAACAGTTACTCGTGGGTTCGAATCCCACCGGTACCTCCAAAATAAACCATAAGCCTCGCACCTCTTCGTCATCTTCCTCTTTCGCTCAAACGCTTAGCTTATCTAAGCTTTTTTCGACTCAGTCGTTGTTTCCTTGAGCTACTCGCTTCTTGTTTATTTTCTATAAGGTGGATGAGAAGTATCTGCTGATGAAAATCAGTATATATCCCGCATTTGATGCGGGAAAGTCCACCGGTACCTCCATCCCTCTTCCCCTGAATCAAGTTCAGGGTTCGGTTTTTATTTCAACTCATTCAGCTGCTTATCCACCACCTTAATCGCATCGGGCAGTAAGTCGAGATCTTTAAAGTTCAGGGCATCCATTACCGAAATGGTCAGCTGTTTAGCTACTTTAGCCAATTTTTCCAGCTCTAAACTCTCATCAAGGAGCTCTTCTATTCTTCTGAAGAAATGCAGGACTTTTTCTTTAATTTCTCCGTTAGGGAGCTTGCTGGCTCCCTGCAGACCATCCCCGACGATTACTAAGATATCTCTTTTTTCCATAAATAAAAATATGAATACGGAGATGGATTTTATCTATTTTATCCCATTGTGTAAAGCAAATTTTCCATTGTCGTTCAAACAGAACAACACACCGGAATTAACGAATTTGTTGTCAGAAGACATGTCTGCTAAAATGGCTTCGCTATTTAATCCGAACTGTCATGTCCGATGAACCCCAAAAAGATGATGATCTGCAGAAAAAATTAGATGAAGCCAAACAGGCAGATCAGGAGCAGCAGAAAGAGGAAAGTCAGAATAATCAGATGGAAGAGCTCAAAGAGCAGCTGGTCCGCTGTATGGCCGATATGCAGAACCTCAAACGACGGGCTGAAGAAGACAAAGGAAAATGGATCAAGTTTGCGAATTATGAATTTTTAAAAGAGCTTCTGCCAGTAGTGGATCATTTTGACCGTGCGACTCAGCAAGTACCGGAGAACCTAAAGGAGGACGGATGGGTAAAAGGGGTGACCCAGTCACACGATGAGCTGATGAAAGTGCTGGAAAAAGTCGGCGTTAAAAAAATTAAAACGGTGGGGGAAAAGCTCGATCCCAATATTCATGAAGCTGTGATGCAGGACAAGGGAGAAAAAGATGTTATTTTAGAGGAATTTGAGCCGGGTTATACTTATCATGAGCAGACGCTGAAGGCGGCAAAGGTGAAAGTAGGAAATGGGGAGGGGTAAAAAAAGGATTTGACAAATATTTTTAGCACTCTAAAATGATGAGTGCTAATTTTGTTAACTAAAATACTTAATATTATGGGAAAAATAATTGGAATTGATCTGGGAACTACTAATAGCTGTATGGCTGTGATGGAAGGCGGAGAGCCTGTTGTCATCCCTAATGCGGAGGGAAACCGGACGACCCCCTCGATTGTAGCGGAGAAAGACGGTGAGCGTCTGACGGGTGTGGTGGCCAAACGGCAAGCGGTGACCAATCCCGCAAATACTATTTTTTCCGCTAAGCGGTTTATCGGGCACAAGCTGGATGAGGTCGAAAAAGAGGCGAAGAATATGCCTTTTGAAACCAAGGCCGGCAAGAATGAAGAAGTCGAAATCAAAATGGCGGACAAATGGTACAAGCCGGCTGAAATTTCCGCCCGTGTCCTCCAAAAACTCAAAGCGGATGCCGAGGCTTATCTGGGCCAGCCGGTGACCGAAGCGGTCATCACAGTGCCCGCTTACTTTAACGACGCCCAAAGGCAGGCAACCAAAGACGCGGGAAAGATCGCCGGCTTTGAAGTAAAACGAATCATTAATGAACCCACAGCAGCCTCACTCGCCTATGGTCTGGATAAAAAACATAAGAATATGAAGGTGGCGGTGTTTGATCTCGGGGGCGGTACTTTTGATATTTCGATTCTGGAGCTGGGCGACGGAGTGTTCGAAGTGGTTTCCACCAATGGCGATACCCACTTGGGCGGGGATGATTTTGACCAACGGATTATCGATTTTCTGGTAGAAGAATTCAAAAAATCAGACGGAATTGACCTGAGCAAAGACCAGATGGCCATCCAGCGGCTGAAAGAGGCGGCTGAAAAAGCGAAAATTGAGCTTTCCAGCGCCCAGGAAACGGAAATCAACCTGCCTTTTGTGACGGCGGATGCCAGCGGGCCAAAACACATGAACCTGAAGCTCACCCGTTCTAAAATGGAAGAACTGGTACACGACCTTTTAGACCGCACGAAAGAACCGTGTGAAAAAGCGCTGAAAGACGCTAAGCTTTCCGCTTCGGACATCGACGAAGTGATCATGGTCGGCGGGATGACCCGTATGCCGTCCGTGAATGAAATCGCTAAAAAAATCTTCGGTAAAGAACCCCATAAGGGCGTGAATCCGGATGAGGTGGTCGCCCTTGGCGCTGCCATTCAGGGGGGCGTACTGATGGGTGAAGCGGGCGTTAAAGATCTTCTGCTTCTGGATGTCACCCCTCTCTCGCTGAGCGTTGAAACCTT
>CAZSOH010000071.1:0-5160 GCA_964608535.1 uncultured Candidatus Peribacteria bacterium | reverse complement strand
TTTCAGTCGATTATCAGGATTTTCGCCGCGCTTACGAAAAAGGAGGCCGAAGCACCATTATGTATTTTAAGAGCGAAAAAGGAGGTGAGTTTCCTGTATTAGTTCAGGACATTCAATACGCTCCGGCATCTGATGAAATGATTCATGTGGATGTGATGGCAGTTGACCTCAAAAAACCGATCCGTACACAAATCCCTATCGTACTTACAGGAGAAATCCCCGCCGTTAAAGAATTGGGCGGAATTTTGGTTCAGAATAAGGACCACGTAGAAGTTGAATGTCTTCCAAATGACCTCATGTCCACCATCGAAGTTGACGCGACCGGATTGGTCGACTTTAATGCTTCGATTACAGTGGGTGACATCAAAGTACCGGAGACGATTAAAATTCTGGATGCGGAAGATATCAACGTCGCGACCGTTTCTGCTCCGCGGGCTGTTGTAGAAGAAGAAGCTCCTGCTGAAGGCGAAGGAGAAGCCGAAGGCGCTGAGGGTGCAGAGTCATCTGAATCCGCTGAAGGTGAAAAGAAAGAGGGTGAAGGTGAAAAGAAAGAAGAATCCGCTGAATAGTCAATGAGCGCCTGACCACCGCGCTAAGCTTTGGCAGGCAGATAAAAGCCTCTGTCAACTTATGCCAAAACAACACATCCAACACTTTCGTGAAAGAATTGCGAACTCATTAAAAAAGAAAGTTCGCTTTGAGCGCTGGTTTATCGTCGCTCTGATTCTGACGGTAATTCTGGTATTTATTTTAGTTGAATGGGCCTTTTTATCAATTACTGGCTCTATTCAGAAACAACAGTACGATATAGCCCCTTTGGATGAGGAGGTTATTTACGGCCATTTTGATCACAGACTCAAAGATGACTTTAAACTGTTGTTTCAGGCTCAGCCATCACTCATCAACGGTGCGGATATTAAACAGAATGTAGCCAAAGGCCAGGCCATGGCGGTTATTGTCGAAAACTACACCCCCATCCGCCATATGCAGAAAGGTCTGGAAGAGGCGGCAATGGTTTACGAAGCGCCGGCCGAAGGCGGTATCACCCGTTTTTTAGCGGTTTATGATGGGTCCCCTGTGACGGTAATCGGACCTGTACGAAGCGCCCGGCCCTACTTTATAACGTGGGCTTCGGAACTCAGGGCGGGCTTTGTCCATGTTGGGGGAAGCCCGGACGCGCTTAACAGCCTGAGCGGTAATTTCCGCCTGTTTAACATTGATGAATTTTCAGACACTAAGACTATCTGGAGAAATTACGATTATTCAGCCCCCCATAACGCGTTTACGTCTACCGTCAACATCCTGAAGCGCCTGAATTCAGAAAAGTACCGCCATCCAATTTCAGGAAAACGTTTTCCCTTTAAAGAACCTGATGCGTCCCCCGGTGATATCAAAAATATTTCTATCGACTTCTCCATAGACCCTTATAAGGTCAAATACGTTTACAATCCGGAAACCAATACATACGATCGCTATAACGGAGGAAAACGTCATTTCGAAATCAGCCCCGCAAATATTGTTGTCCAGTTTGTTGAAACCAAAGTGCTTGATGCGGCTGGCCGCCTCTATCTCCAAACACACGGGTCAGGCAAAGCGCTTGTTTTCCGTGATGGAAAAGTGATTGAAGGTACGTGGGAAAAAGATGCTTCCATCAACAGCGAAGATCAGGATATGAGCGAGAGCTGGACCAAATTTTTTGACACAGACGGGAATGAAATTAAGCTGAATAAAGGGCAGACCTGGATCGAAGTTGTTCCGGATGACAGGCCTGTCAATTATTTCTAAGTAATGAACCTATCCGATTTCGATTATCATCTGCCCAAAGAACTGATCGCCCAAAAACCCCTCGAAGAACGGGATCAGTCTAAGCTAATGGTGCTCAACCGTGAAGATGAATCCATTGAACATCACCATTTTTTTGAATTGCCCGGTCTTTTAGATCCGGATTCCGTATTGGTTTTCAATGAATCCCGGGTAATTCCCGCACGTCTTCAGTTTAAATTAGGCAATGGCCACGCAGAGATATTACTCATCAAAAAGTTACATGATGATGTGTGGGAATGTATGGTGCGGCCGGGGCCAAAATTTCAGCCGGAAATCAGCGGTCAGATCAATCCGGAATGTGAATTCCACGTCAAAAACATCACTCCGTACGGTCTGAGAACTATTCAGTTTAAGTGTAACGATTTCAATGTCTGGCTCTCTCAAAACGGGGAAACGCCCACCCCACCTTATATAAAAAACTATGAAGGAGATCCAAACCGTTACCAGACCGTTTACGCCAAAACCAAAGGCTCAGTAGCTGCCCCAACAGCCGGTTTTCATTTTACCGACAATGTGTTCGAAAATTTAAAAGCAAAAGGAATCCAGACCGAATTTGTAACCTTACACGTTGGCCTGGGCACATTTCAGGCCGTCAAAACCGATAACATCACAGAACATCAAATGCACAGCGAGTGGTTCAGCTTATCTGATGAAACTGCTAAAAGGCTCAATCAGGCAAAATCAGCCGGGAAAAAAATAGTGGCGGTCGGCACAACTTCCGTCCGGGTTCTTGAGTCCTGTGCAGGCGACAATGATTATTGTCGACTGGAAGCTCAATCCGGCGAAACCGATATCTTCATTTACCCCGGCTACAAATGGAAGTTTGTCGACCAGCTCATCACCAATTTTCACGTACCCAAAAGCACCCTGCTCATGCTGGTAAGCTCTTTTGCAAATCGTGATTATATCCTGAAAGCTTATGAAGAAGCCAAAAGAAAGGGTTATCGCTTCTTCAGCTTTGGAGATTCTATGTTCATCCGGTAATTACCCAGCTCTTTTTTGTAACATTTTCATAAATATTACAGTCGATTCTTCAACTCGCTGAGCGGCTTCATCCGCCTTCTTATTTTTGAGCAATTCAATGATCCTATTGATCAAGAAATTAACCCTCTCGGCTTGCTCACGGCTGAATAAAGAAGCAGAAGGTATCAGGTCCTTTTTAAAAGTACCATCAATCATATTTTTAATCCGGTTTTGAAAATATTCATTACCCGGTTTTCCAAGCCATCCCCTCAGCCGATCCAGAATAACTTCGCATATCGCCAGGAAGGCATAGGGATTAAATACACCATTTAATTCCTCTCGGACGGCTTCCACGGCACCTTTTTCGGACGTGGGCGTGTCAATAAATTCCTGTAAATCCTTAATGATTTCAGCCGAGCAGTTATTCATTCCTTCCAACAGTTTCAAGGTCCTTTGCAAGACAGGCTTTATTCTTTCAGTGAATTCAGGGTTCATTCTCCTGAGCTGATGGCGGAACAGCATAAAATCTGAAATTTTACTGCTGATGGCCTCCGGTAATTTCCTGTAATCATCAGCGGCTTCAAGGGCCGGATTGATTTTTCCTTCAAAACAAAGCAGCCATTCAAGGCTGGTATATTCAGAGGATGACGTGCTTTCTGTGAGGATATTAGGATTAGACATATTATTGGATGCGGGCCCGGGTTTGAGCGGCAATGGCTTCCGGCGTTTGCGCGGAGAGAATATCATCAATCATTTCAGTTAAATTGACGCCACCACTATTATAGTCAGCCTTGAGTAAACGCAGGCTCGTTAAAAGGTCAGTGAGCATTTCCTTGTTTAGCTGATGAACAATTTCAGACTGACCGCGGAGGAGACTCAAAAGATATTCCGCAAAATCCATGGCAGTCATATCCACTTCTGGGGGCAGTTGGTCGGCAGAATCCGCCTGAAGCAGATAAGGGATGATTTCAAGCAGCTTATAATTCCATTCAGCTGGTGTCAGGCCCGCCCCGATGGTTTCGGCAGAATTCATGCTATTTGGATAAATCAGTAATAACAGCTTCGACTTGCTCAGCCAACTCGGAATCAAGCGCCTTGAGCCTTTCAACGATACCTTCACATAAGGCGATAACGGCTTCCTGCTGTCTGCCGTTTAACTGTTCAAAAAAACGGACAAAAGGATAATTCGTAAAAAGATCGACAATACCCTCTCTCAGGCAGCGCCGGTCATCAACCGAAGTTTTGCAGCGGCCAAGTTCATCATATTGCTGTTGAACAGCCAAAACAAGACTGGGTAGGCCAATCTGCTCTCTGGTTTCTGCAATAATTTCAGCTTCTTTCGCCTCGGGAATAGCAGGCTTTTCGGGCAACTTATTCATGATTTTGGTTACATAAAAGGCTAACGCGTAACATTATACAAATTTTTAATATTTTGTCAATATTTCTCAGAGCGCTTCATATTTGTTAAACTAAAGAAAATCTGCCTTCAGTCATCTAAATATGAAATTAATCGTACTTCTTATGGCGAGCCTGGTCCTCATAACAGGATGTTCATCGCCGACCCAAACACAGCATACCCTAACCCCTAACATAAGCCAAAATATGAATGAAGATCTTTTAAAACTTACCGTAACAGGCTACAGCCAAAACACTCAAATACCGGCTAAATTCGCCACACGATCAGGCGGAGGAGAGAATGTATCAATAGGACTTAAATGGCAACCCCTCCCGGCTGCCCAGTCTTACGCTTTATTATTTGATGATCGCCATCCTGTCGCCAATCATTGGGTGCATTGGCTCGTAGTTGATATCCCGCTCGATATAAATGAAATTTCCGAAGGCGCCAGCCAGTCTGATATGCCGGTGGGCAGCCGGGAACTCACGAATTCCTGGAATGAGGCAGGGTACGGCGGACCTCAGCCCCCGGTCGGCTCAGGGAACCATGAATATGTCGCAACCCTTTACGCCTTAAATATTCCAAAATTAAGCCTCGAGGAGTCAGCGACAAGAGATGAGTTCCTAAAAGCGATAGAACCCCATGTGATTACCCAGCAGAGCTTCAGTGGATTTTTTGAACGGAAGTAGTCTTCTATTCTTTTTCTTTTCTGAGATAAGAAGGAAGAAATAAAGGCGCTTTAAGGCCTTTTACCTTCTTTACGATATCAAGGTCATCAATATTGATTTTGCCCAGATACAAATCCCGAAGGTCACCGCCTTTTTCAACAAAATCCAGTACTTTCCGGTATCCTTTAAAGTAGACAAAGTCCTTTGTAAAAGCGCCTGGCTTAGAGGTGTCGGTCAGGCCGCGTTTAGCCTTCAGGGCCACCTTCCACGCCCGGTCTACCGAAAAGCCGTGTTTTACAACTTCAGCGT
>CAZSOH010000070.1:0-5168 GCA_964608535.1 uncultured Candidatus Peribacteria bacterium | reverse complement strand
CCTGAATTCAGAAATCGGCCAGTATGAAAATATCGCCAAAAAATGGTCTCAGTTCGGAAGAGTCGCCGACGATGGCTCCTATCTGATGAATAAAGCCAACGCGCCCTACCGGGAACTTTCAGACGGAAGGATAAGGGGGTTGGTGAATGCCGTTAACTTAGTTGACCCCGATTGTGCTGAATGTTTATCACCAAATTCCTTTAAACAAATCTTTGCCCGGTATGGACTTAAGTACAACAAGGAAGAAACGGTCAATATCAACAGTGAAAAAGGATTGGCGCTTTTAGATAAATATGGAATTAAAAAAGTCCCGGCAGCAATTCTGAGTAGTGAAATTGAAGCTTATCCTTCACTGATACAGGTATGGAATCAAATCGGGACAAATGAAAAAGACGGTTCATATGTGATAAGGAATCTCTCCATTGTCCAGGGAGGAAAATACATGGACCTGACAACCAATACTCTATCTTCTAATTAATCAACGCCATGAAAAAAAATACGACCTCATATTTCTTTTCCGCCGCTCTGGTCATAAGCGCGGTAATCATTGGGGGGAGCATCATTTATGCCACAAAGGCAAAAACCCCGGCTTCCGACCATATGACCATTATGGATGAAGACAACAATGCTTACGTTGTGGAAAAAGACAAACCGCTGAAATTAACGGTAATTTCAGACCGTAATTGCGACACATGCGACCCAAAAGAACTCGAATCAATCCTTAAAATGCAAACCGGAATGCAGCTCGCCGTCAGGCGCATGGATTTTGAAGACACCGAAGCAAAAACAGTTCTTTCGGACAACAAAGCTGAGTTCCTGCCTTATTTACTGATCGATAAAGACATCGAAAAGCACCCTAACTATACTCATCTGACCCATCATCTGATCAGTCCGGTCAAAGAAGGCTATATTTTGGATCTGATGAAAATGGGAATGTCGGTAGGCAGATATTTAAATGCCACTTACTACGCCAAAGAAGATAGTAACGCGCCCAAAGCCACAACCGGCAAAAGGGATTATGATTTTGGGGATGTACACCTGAGCGACGGAAAAGTCAGCACAGCTTTTGTGATAAAGAACGAAGGAAAAAGTCCGCTTGAATTTCTGAATGCCAACACTTCATGCGGCTGCACTTCTGTAAAAGTGGTACTGCCCAATAATTCAAGCCCGGAATACATGATGGCCGGACACCAGGCCCCCGTAAAATGGAAAGGCGTATTAGCGCCGGGAGAAGAAGGGAGGATTATTGTCTATTACAACCCCAATATGCATCCCGATTTAAACGGCGCGGTAACCCGCGAAGTCATGATAGACACCAACGACCCGAATGCTCCTCAGCTTAATTTTAAAATATATGTAAATCAGATTGCTAACCATTAACCCAATGCGCAGATTAGTTCTTTCTCTCATCATAGGATCGTTTGTCCTGTTGGCAGGGTGTGCGGCAGCCCCTAAAGCACCGCATGTGTCTGTCGATCCGGCCCAACACGACTTTGGGGATATCGTCCAAAGCCAGGGACCTGTTTCAGCCACAATCAAGGTTAAAAACACGGGCTCCGATCCGCTCATAATAAACAGGCTGTCCACCAGTTGCGGCTGCACAACGGCAAAAATGGATGAATCACCGCTCGGTGCCGGTGAAACAAGGGAAATGACCGTCACCTTTGACCCCATGGTCCACCCGGACCAGTTCGGAAAAATAGAAAGAGTTGTTTATCTGCAGACATCCGATCCGGAAAATCCGGAAATCGAAATCAATATAACCGGAAACGTCATTAAATAAAACCATTATGAAAAAGATCACAACATTATTCATCACCGGCCTGATCATACTGGGAGGTTTCCATGCCTTTCAAAGTGCCTATGCCTCCGGAGGATCAGACAAAACAGTTAAAGTCTTTTTTAACGAAGCCTGCGGAGGATGCGCACATCTTGTAAAAGAAGACTACCCTGAGTTATTTAAGAAATTCGGATACAGCATTGAATTACTGGATTATGTAAACGAACGGGAAAACCGGAAAACACTGAACCGTTTTAACCAGAAGTGGGAAGTACCGTTTGAACTGCAGAGTCATATAGAAGCTTTTGTGGGAGACCGTCTGCTTTTAGGGGGGCATGTGCCGAAACCGATCATCTACACCCTTCTCGAAAATCCTGATTCATACGAAAAACTCCTCGTCTATCAGGATAAAATGCACGGAGAAGAAACCGATTATAAAGTATGGGATTTTAAGGGCGACATCAAAACCTTCAGCATCGACGAACCGATCACAACGTACCTCAGCAGCATAAAATCCGGCCACGGCCAGACCGCAAAACTGCCTAAAAGCAGATCGTTCTGGGGGCTCTTCGGAGTGATTACAGGGTCAGCATTTTTAGACGGACTGAACCCATGTGCTTTCGCCGTCCTGCTCTTCTTTATCGCCTTCCTGTATACCATAAAGCGGACGAAAGCCAGCATCTGGAAAATGGGCCTCACCTATGTCTGTGCCATCTTTTTAGCCTACTTTCTGATCGGCATCGGCCTGGCCCAGGCGTTCATCATAAGCGGCTCGCCCCATCTGATGGCAAAAGTGGGGGCCTATCTGGTCATCGCGCTCGGAACGATCCAGCTCCTTGGCATTGTTTTTCCCGCCTTTCCCATCAAACTCAGGATTCCGGTCAACACCAAAGCAACTCTTGAAAAATGGCTGTACAAGGCAACCCTGCCGGCTTCTTTTATCGGCGGTTTTATTGTCGGCCTCTGCACCTTCCCCTGCTCAGGAGGAATCTACGTGGCCATCATCGGTCTCCTCACCAGTTCACAGACCCACCTGACAGGCCTGGGGTGGATGGTGTGGTACAACCTTATTTTCATCTCACCGTTGATCATCATGCTCCTGATGGCTTCCAGCCCAAAAGCCACAGACCATTTACAGAAATGGGAAAGAAGCAGTGCGAAACTGACTAAAATCATCATCGGCCTCACGATGATCGCCCTTGGCGCCATCATTCTCATCTTCTTCACATAATTATTTATTCTTAATTTTTAATTCTTAATTATATGGAATATCTGCCCTTAATTACCATTCCCGCCCTTTATTTCCTGACGGCGCTGATCAAGCCCGCCCTACAGCCACGGCTGCCTTTTAACCTGTGCGCGATCTGCGCCGCGGTGAGCCTGACCTGGCTGACCTTACTGGTCTTATGGCTGGCAGGCGCTGCCGTATCGCCCACCGTCCTTGGCATCCTGATGGGAATGAGCGTTACGGGAATGATGTACAAAGCCGAAGGGTTCTATCAGAAGCTGAAAATCAAAAACTTCTGGTTCGTGCGGCTGGTAATAATGATCGGAGGTTTATATGGGATCTATATGTTTCTCCAGAAGCAATGGTCCGCTTTTACGCTCATCGCTATCGGATCATTGCTGCTGATGGCTATCGGAACTTTCTTTTTCCAGGGCATCACCCACAAAGACGCCTTAAAAGAAGTCAGAAAGAAAAATACAATCGTACAAAAACTGGATAACTGCTGTTAACTCATTATGACTAATTTTTACAAAAACATCTTTCGCCCGATTCTCTTCAGAATATCCCCGGATAACGCGCACCGGCTGGCCTCGTTCAGTCTAAAGTCCGCCGGATATATCCCCGGATCAGAATGGATGATCAGAAAAAGCCTGTCTTACAGCCATCCGGCTTTGGCAAGTACAGTCAGCGGTATTCAGTTTCCAAATCCGGTTGGCCTGCCCGGAGGATTTGATCCCAATGGCAGTCAGGCGCCGATTTATAACGCGATGGGATTCGGTTTCGCGACGATAGGCTCAGTGACAAGTAAGGCGCAAATCGGCAACCCGCGCCCCCATTTCACACGCCTGAAAAAAGACGAAAGCCTGCTCGTCAACAAAGGCCTGATGAATAAAGGAGCTGAGCACATCGGCAATCTCATCGGTAAACTGCGGGCCGCCAAAAAAATCAATTATCCTCTCGGCATCTCGATTGCCCGGACAACGGATATACCCAAAGCATCCACCGGTGAAGATTACGCGGAAAGTTACCGCCTGCTTGCCCCGCATGCCGATTATATAGAAGTGAATGTCAGCTGTCCCAACGTGGCTGGCTTTAAACCGGAAGAACAGACTGAGTACATCCGGGAAATCCTGACTAAAATCAGCCAGTGCCGGAATACTGCTCAGGGCAGCACGGCTCCCGTCTGGCTGAAAGTGGGGCCGGATATCTCAGATGACTGGAATGAAAAGATCATCCAGCTCTGTCTGGAGTACAAAGTAGACGCCATTGTCCTCACCAACTTACTGAAAGACCGATCCGGGCTCAGAATAACATCTCAGGGCTGGCAAAATAAACCCGGAAGTATCAGCGGCAGGCTTCTGGCGCCCTTTTCTGAAGCGAAGCTAAGATTTTTTTATGAACGCCTGAAGGGAAAAATCCCGATCATCAGCGTTGGGGGAATTTTTACCGCTGATGATGTTTACCGGCGGATAAGAATGGGCGCCTCACTAGTGCAGATGCTCACCGGCTGGATCTATGAAGGGCCCGGCATCACCGGAAAGATCAGCAGGGAGCTGGTAAGTCTTTTGCATAATGACCGTTTTAAAAACATAAACGAAGCGATCGGAACCATCAGTCATTAACCACTTTAAACATGAAAAAATTAACGTTTATCATCATCTCTTTATTGCTTTTGGCAGGCTGTTCGGCTGCCGGGCCAGGCAACGCAGCTGGCAACAAACCTATAAAGATAACGGAGAATAACCCCGCGGAAAATATCAGCCTCACTGACAGCAAAAACGGCATAAGCGCGGAAATCGAAAATGTGCAGAGGGAAAACGGAAAAACAATCGTCAACGTGAACTTCAATAATCATCAATACGACCTTTCATCAATGGATATCAAAGGCTTATCCTTACTAGATAACAAAAAGCCCTCCGATTTTGAGATCACCAGTAAACTGATGGGAGGCCATCACATGTCCGCAAAGATGACCTTTGAGGGCGAGTTGCACGGAACCCTCATAATCGGCCTGCGGGAAGATTTATCACTTCACTTTGACCTATCATGAATAAAACTGAGTATTACCTCAAAGGCATGACGTGCGGATCCTGCGCCATGTATATCGAAAAAGGCATGAATGACCTGAAGGCGGTAAAACACGCCCATGTTGATTTTGCC
>CAZSOH010000069.1:0-5192 GCA_964608535.1 uncultured Candidatus Peribacteria bacterium | reverse complement strand
CTGGCAAAATCTTTGGTCAGATGATCAAAAATACTTTCGGAAGAAGGTAAATACCCATGCTTTTTAAGAGAATCTGACATCCGTTCAACACCATACATTTCACCGGTATGACTCTTAGCTTCCGTCAGCCCATCAGTGTAAAGCACAATCACATCACCAATTTCCATCGGAATTTCTTTTTCTTCAGCAATTTTAGAATTATCAGGAATCATTCCCAAGGCAATCCCACCGGAACGGAAAGCTTCAACGGACTGATCTTTAGCCTTGTAAATCAGAATATGCTCATGGCCGGCGCCGGTATAAAACATTTTCTGAAGCGCAGCGTCCCACCGGAGCATCACCATCGTCATAAATAACCGCGCGCTGATTCGCGGGGTTAAAAGTGCGTTTGTGTTCACCACCACATCCTTCGAATTTTTCAGTCCCAACGACACCAAACTTGTGACGATCGTATCCGTCATCACCATCACCAGACCAGCCGGAACCCCGTGCCCCGTCACATCTCCAATGTAAATGTAGGTCTGATTTCCATCCGGCGAAGACAAAAAGTCAAAACTGTCTCCTCCCACTTCCGCGGCGCTTTGGGTTTTGGCCACAATGTCCAGACCGGGTGAATCAGGGGCCGATTTAGGAAGCACATCTTTCTGGATCTGCGCCGCGATATCAAGCTCAGAAGACATACGGCGTCTCTCTTTCACATCATAAGAAATCTTTTCCAGATCTGTTGTGATTTCATTGAAAAAATGGGTAAAAACTCCAATCTCATCCACTGTAAGCGGCTTTAATCGTTGATACTGCTTGCCGGATAACAAATTCTTCACCTGCTTAGAAACCCGGCCGAGCGGCAGCATCACATTAAAAAGAAAAACAACCAGAATAAAAAGCAGTAAACCTCCAATCACCCCAAGAAACAAATTGAGAGAAAGAACCTCAACTCCTTTCCGGGTCAAAACCACCGCAGCCACCACCAAACCAACCACTAGTGTGGAAAAAAGAAAAACGGCCTTTTTGGTTAAACTGTCTCTTAAGAGTCTCATGATTGGGAGGGAGGGGTTAGTTCCATTTTCTTCATCGCCTCATTGAGGGTTGGATAACAGGGGATAATCTTCATCAGTCCGACAATCGTCAGGATATCTTTCAAAGCGGGGCTATATTCAGCAATTGCCATCGCCCGCTGACCATGGTTCAGGGTTGTATAAGCGTAAACAAAAAATCCAATCCCTTTACTGTCCATGAATTTCAAATCTTTTAGGTTAAAAATAAAAGCTTTGTAGGACAAATCCTTCAGTAAAGGAATCATTTTTTCCTCGAGCGCCGACAAAGTGGAAATATCAAGATCACCCGTCAGGCTCACCACAAGCACAGAAGGATCTGCTGTCGAAGATGCTGAGCCTGTCGAAGGCGTCGAAGGGGAAACGTTGATGTCGAGCGTGCCTAACATAATATTTTATTTGGATTTAGGATTTTAAGTTTTGAATTTAGCACTTAACCCTTAAGCACTTACTACTTACGACTTAATTACTTTCAAAAGTCCTACCAGATCAAGAATCTGTTTTACAGAAGATCGCATATTTTTAAGGCGAACCTCACCCCCTTTGTGCTGCAAAGAAGTATGCCATGAAGCAAGATTGCCGATAAAAGTACTGTTGATATATTCCACGTCTGCAAAATCAAGGGTCAGAATCGAACCGGGTTTCATCGCGTGCACCTGGTCAGTAATAGGAGTAGTGATTTCCTGAATATTGGACTGGTCAATTTCACCCGACAGCTTCACTTCATAATGTCCGACTTCTCCGCCTTGAACAGGCTTGGGCGAAGGAATGTTAGACGGCGTAATAGCTGCCGCCCGCTCAACCAAACCGCCAGGCACCAGAATAGGCGTAGGAGCTTCATCCTTCTGGATTGCTTTCATAAACGAAACCGCGATCCCGCCAAGACTGCTGGGGTGGACTGACATCGAATCCGTCCATTGCTGAGTGATCATCGAAAGGCCTCTGCCCGAAGTTCGCGTCAGATCCTTGTTAGCTTTATTGACTTCAATGATCTTCTGGAGCTCCTCAGCTGAAATAGCCTTTTCACCTGATCCATCATCTTCAATCGTAAAGCGCAATTCGTTCTCGTCGTACTCAAAAACAATATTAAGAGTGCTCTTCCCGGTGGTTGAACCATATTTAACGGCATTCATAAAAAGCTCATCCACCACCAGCTTTAAACGGCTGGCCCAGGACTTGCTGAATTTCGCGAGGGCAAAAACCTCCTTAGCCGTATGGCGAACAAAGGATGAAAAGGAAAGATCTGCCGGTACTGTAAATTTTATATTTTGCTTCAGGGCGAAAACTCTATTTATTTAATCTTTTAATTCTACCACAAAACCGCCCAAAAAACAACCCACCTTGAGACTCACCAGTCCGTACCGGGCCGGGCGGGCACTCGCACTCGCACTAAATTAACCTATTAATTTTAAGCACCTCCTTGGTCTTATTCACAATCTCAGAGGGGGTAAAGTTACTCTTGATCAAATAGGCGTCAACTGTATCAATAGAATTATGACGGGCAAAGTGTTCCATATCCAGGTTGGTCAGCATAATCACAGGAACATATTTTCCCGGCTCTTTACGCACCTCTTCCAACACCTGATAACCATCAACATCGGGCATCATAATATCCAAAAGCAGAATATCGGGCTGCTTTGAATAATATTTTTCAATCGCGATCTTACCGTCTTTCGCGGTATAAACTTTAAACCCTTCCCGCATAAACGCGGTAGCATACATTTCACATATCCCTTCATCATCCTCCACAATCAGCACTTTAATGTTCTTAACGGGTTGTACCATCTATAACTAAACTAAAATAATAAATAGAGAATAGAAAACAGTAATTAATCAAGCGGCAATTGGATCCTGAATGTAGTTCCTTTCCCCACCTTGCTCTCCGCCCATATCATACCATTGTGCAGCTCAACAATCTTCCTGGCGATAAAAAGACCGAGCCCCGCCCCCTTGTATTGGGCATGCTTATTCTTCGCCTGTTTAAACTTTTCAAATATATTGAATATTTCAGATTGACGGATACCCTGCCCATGATCCACGATCGAGATCTGAACCCCGATCCCCCGGACTTCTACTTCAATATGAATTGGCTTTTCGTCGTATGAATACTTGATAGCATTATCCAGAATATTGCGGAAAACCTGACGAAGACGAACTTGATCCACATTCAAAATAAGCTCATCAGTGTCGAGCAAACTGGAAAATGTAACGGTAATATTTTTTTCCGCGGCCTGGAAGCGGAGATTGCTGATCACCTGTTTCAGCATTTCCACAATATCGGTTGGAACCCGATACAATTCGAGTCGGTCCATCTCAATCCTGGAAACATCAAGAATATTATTGACCAGATTGTTCAGCACCTCTACATTGTCATAAACCCGCACCAGATAATCTTTCGCATCCTCCGGAATACTCGAAGATATTTCCTCATCAATAAGAAAAGAAAGGTAACCTCTGGCCGCGGTAAGGGGAGAACGAAGCTCATGGGAAGTAACTGCGATAAATTCATCTTTAATCTCATTTAAAGACTGCAAACGCCGATTAGCCACCTGTAAATCTTTTGTCTTTTCGGCAATTTTTGCCTTAAGTTCCTGATTAAAATTTTTCTGTCTCCGCTGAGCTTCTTTGAGCTTGGTAACATCCTGCAAAGTGCCGAGAATAGCGCGTTTTCCATAATAATCAATCACCTGGGTAAACACATCCACATCAATCGTCACCCCGTCTTTTCGCCGCGCCTCAAACTCGCTATGAAAATTGGAAAACTGTTCATCTTTTGTAAATTTTGAAAAACAGTCACAATTACCAAGAAGAGATTCAAAAGGCTTTCCTGTAACATCAGTCTCTTTCGTTTTAAAAATTCTGACAAATTTCGGATTTACATATTGGAAAACGCCATTTTGGACAATGAAGATCCCCACCACAGAGCGGTTGACCAGTTTTTGATAACATTCCACCACTTCACGGTGCTGAACATGCCGGCTGAGTGTCTGAGCCACCACCTTGAGAACCCTCTTTTCATGCTTTAAAGCGATAGAAGATTCCTTCAGTACTCCCTGAACATACCCCAGTTCAATATTCCCCCGTTTTTCCCCGGCGACAACAATGGATTCAGAAATATTAACAGCAAATTTCTCCCCTGATTTTAAGTTCGTATACCTTTTACCATCAAAAACAATGCGGGCGCGGGCAGGTTTTATTTCGTCACAGGCCTGAGCAATATCCCTCACAATGATCCGCAGGACTTCATGAATAGGCTGGATCATCCGTATGTGATCATTAACCTGGTATAGAACCTGAAATTCTCGCATCCGGTTTTCCAGATTTTCGCGCATTTCACGCCTCTCCGTGACATCATCAACCGCTTCAATAGCCCCTACCAGATTTTTGTTGATGTCATAAAGCGGCTTGATTTTAAAACGGAGCCACTTCTTCCCTCCGTGAAAATCCTCAAAAAACTTTGAACAGACAATGCCGTTTTTTGCGTCATATTCCTCAACTTCAATGTTGGTATAACGCTCATGCCTCAAAATATCTTTCCATTTCTTCCCGTCAATAATCATATCGGTCATCATCTGAGTTGGTTCACGGTAAAACGGCTTCCAGTGATTTTTAGTGCCGATCATCTGATCAGCTTTCAGCCCAGTCATTTTTTCTAACTCCCGATTCCAGTAAACAATTTTATGGTTGGTATTAACCACAAAAAGCGCTGCCGGAGACCCTTCTACCAGATCGTCAAATAACTTCTTCGAAACTTTAAGCTCATTTTCAACCTTCTTTCGGTTTGTGATATCCAGAATGGAAGCGACACTCTTCTTTGTGCCAGGAATCATTGCTACAGTCAGAAAAACATTCTTAATTTCTCCGTCCCGGGTAAGAAAACGGGCCTCATAGTTTCTTGGGGCCGAATAAGGATTAACCCGGCGCAATTCATGATAGCGCTTCATTCTCTTGGCGTCTTCGTCCACAAAAAACTCATACCATTTCATGCCATTAGTAATGTCATCCACCTGATAACCGGACATGTAAGAAAGTTGGGCATTAGCATAAGAAATTGACATATCTTCCTCAACGATCATAGAGGCAGTGCCGGTATTTTCAAAAATCGTCCTGTGGAAACTTACAGATTCTTCCAATGCCCTT
>CAZSOH010000068.1:0-5312 GCA_964608535.1 uncultured Candidatus Peribacteria bacterium | reverse complement strand
GGGATGAAAAATCGCTTTTCGGACGGGTACATCTCGGCTCTCTCCGGGGCGTGGTGATTCATGGGATCATCGCCCAAGTGCTGAATGAAAAAGGTAAAAAAGCCCGTTTTGTTTTTGAATTCAACGATTTTGACCCGATGGACGGAATGCCCAAAGAACTGGAGGGCAAAGGATTTGATGAACATATGGGAAAACCGCTCTACACTGTACCTTCACCGGACGGAAAGGCAGAAAATTTTGCCGAATATTACGGAGAAGAGTTTGACGGAGTGATTAAAGAAATCGGCTTTGACCCTGAAATACCCAGGGCGAAGAAGGCTTATCTGACGGGCAAAATGAATGACTGGATCCGTATCGGGCTGACTAAAAATAATGAAATCCGGGAGATTTATAAGCGGGTGTCCGGCTCTGAAAAACCTGAACACTGGTTTCCGGTTTCGATCGTGTGCGAAAACTGTGGCAAAATTGGCTCAACGGATGTTATTTCATTCGACGGAGAGAAGGTAAAATATGTTTGTACCAAAGACAAAGTAACGTGGGCCGTTGGCTGTGAGCATGAGGGGGAAATCTCGCCTTTTGACGGGAATGCCAAACTGACCTGGAAGGTGGAATGGCCCGCCAAATGGGACGTGTACGACGTAACGATTGAAGGCAGCGGAAAAGACCATAATGCCGCTGGAGGTTCTCATGATATCGGGGAAGTGATCTGTAAGGAGGTGAGTCATACCGATGTGCCGTTTAATGTTCCTTACGAGTTCTTTTTAGTGGGAGGGAAGAAAATGAGCGCTTCTAAGGGCATTGGCCAGTCCGCGAGGGAAATAGCGGATTTGGTGCCGCCGGAAATGCTGAGATTTTTAATGCTCACTAAAAAACCGAATCAACCGATTGAATTTGATCCGGAAGGAGACACGATTCCGCGGCTTTTTGATACCCATGACCGGGCGGCTGAACTCTATTTTGATGAAGGCGAGAAAGACACGATGCAGACCGATTTAGCGAGATTGTTTGAGCTGAGCCAGGTGTCGGACAAAAAGCCCGAAAAACGCTTTCTGCCCCGATTTTCACAATTGGTTTTTGTGATTCAGATCCCGCGGCTTGAGGTGATGGAAGCTGTGGAGAAAATGAAGGGTGAACCGCTGACCGATGAGGATAAAAAAGAGGTGGAAATGCGTATGGAATACGCTAAAAAATGGATTTCGACCTACGCGCCTGACAAGTACCGTTACGAACTACAGGAAACCCTTCCTGAGACTGCCAAAGATCTGACCGACCTCCAGAAACAGTTTGTCACGGAGTTTGCTGAGAAACTGGAGTCGCTTTCCGGCTGGGAAGGAGAAGCCATTCATTCTGAAATCCACGGACTTGTGAAGGGCAATGAGGCATTCACCCCAAAAGACTGTTTCCAGGCCCTGTATAAACTCTTTTTAGGAAAAGATTTTGGACCTCAGGCCGGGTGGTTTCTGAGCGCGCTGGAGAAGGAATTTGTGGCGAAACGATTGAAGGCAGTAATGTAAACCAAGGTGTTGTTATTGACAAATATCTTTTTATATTCTATAATTCATTTACATCTTTAATAGCGATTCTCTTATGAAAAAAATATTTCTTACTGTGATTCTTACTGCTCTAATCACTGGAATGGGTGTTTATATTTGGCAAAGTTCAACAACCCAACCAACTCCTTCACTACCAGCGGACACCATTACAACTGACTCTGAGGTTGCTGATGAAGACTATGATGATGTAGGCAAAGAGGCTTCTGAGGAAGCTTCTCGTATTATTAAAGAGTATGAGGAAGAGCGTAAAAAAGAATGGACCCGATATGAAAATGCATCTTTGGGGCTTGCTTTCGACTACCCAGCAAGTTGGCATTTTACTGAAATTGTAAATGATCCTCTTGCGGATTATCAGCTATTTGTGGGTTGTATTTCTGAGCATCAGCCTGCTGAAGGCTCAGGCCCTTCATGCAAATTATCGATTACTGTGGCAAAATCAACCCTTGAAAAAGAAAAAGGGGTGTCATTTACTGAGGTCGGGCCTTATCCCTTTGGGCTAATGCAGGCAACAAGAATTATGGAAACTAGCGAACTAGATCAAGAAACTGATTATTATACTTATTTGGTTTCTGAAAACGGTCTTATATATTCCTTCAGCCATGATGTCGGCCTAGAGAAAGATGAAGTTTTTCAAAGCATGCTAAAGACCTTTCTTGTTGATGCTATATAATAATTAGCCTGCCCAAGAAAGAATTTGTGGCGAATCGGCTGAAAGAGGCGGTTTAATTTGTATTTGTGCCGTAATACGGTAGAGACGATTCATGAATCGTCTCTACGTTTTGGATACCCAAAACGCACAAATATAAAAACTATCATGACTTGAAAAACGGACACGTCTCCTGTATTTTTTTTGTCCTTATCCGCTTTTTGTTACCCCTCCATCCATGACCACTCCTCCAGAAAAGCAGTCGGAGCACTCAATTATACCCAACACCCCCCTTCCTAATTTGTATGAGCTGCTGTCGTCGCTTAGCGAGCTTTACCGCGCACAGCTTGATAGTTTATTTAAAAGCAGCCGGCGGGCACGACGTGTACCTGCGTCATCCACAGCGTCTGAACCTGAAGAATCTGAGAAATAGATTGTCTAATCTGCCAAAGCGCTCGTATCCCCTAATTTCTGACCCAATTCCTTTGCCTTCAGAACACGACGCATGATTTTTCCGGAGCGGGTTTTTGGGAGTTTGGTAACAAATTCGATCTCGTCGGTGACGGCGATGGGGCCGAGTTTTTTGCGGATCTGTTTTTTGAGCTGTACGACCAGTTTATCGGTTGGATTGACGCCTTTTCGGAGGATCACAAAAGCTTTGGCGCTTTCCCCTTTAATGGGGTGAGGTTTGCCGATAACGGCAGCCTCTGCGGCAGCCTTGTGGGAGACGATAGCGCTTTCAATTTCAGCATTCCCGATGCGATGGCCGGCAATGGAGAGAACATCGTCGGAACGGCCCTGAATCCAGAAGTAGCCATCTTTATCTTTGTGGGCCAGGTCGCCAGTGAGATAGTAGCCGGGAATTTCCTTCCAGTAGGTTTTCAGGAAGCGTTTTTCGTTATTGAAGATGGTTCGGATCATGGATGGCCAGGGGTTTTTGATGACCAGATAACCGCCTTCGCCGACTTTCACAGGCTTTCCTTTTTTATCGACCACATCGGCCACAATGCCGGGGAAGGGAAGGGTGGCTGAGCCGGCTTTGAGCGGCATGGAAGGGAGTGGAGTGATCATAAACATGCCGGTTTCGGTCTGCCACCAGGTATCCATAATGGGGAGTTTCTTTTTGCCGACCACTTTATAATACCATCGCCAGGCTTCGGGGTTGATGGGTTCACCCACGGAACCCAGGAGGCGGAGAGAGGAAAGGTCGTGTTTTGTCACCCATTCATCGCCAAAGCGCATGAGGGCGCGGATGAGAGTGGGGGCGGTGTAAAAAATGGTGACTTTATGCTTCTGGACCACTTTCCAGAGCCGGTCGGGCTTGGGGTAATTGGGAGCCCCTTCGAACATCACGGTGGTGACTCCGGCCATTAAAGGGCCGTAGACGATATAACTGTGGCCCGTGATCCATCCCGGATCAGCCGAACACCAGTAAATATCATCGTCTTTTAAGTCCATTACCCATTTGAGGGTGCGGTTTACTCCAACCTGATAACCTCCATGAACGTGAATCACGCCTTTAGGTTTGCTGGTGGTGCCGGAAGTGTAGAGGACAAAAAGCGGATCTTCGGCATCCATCATCTCGGTGTTGCAATCGGCAGACTGGCCTTTCAGGAGTTCGCTGTACCAGAGATCGCGGGATTTATTTTGTTTTTTGGTGCTGGCCTGGCGTTTGACCACGATCATTTTTTTGATGGATTTAGCACCTTTCACCGCCTCAGCGCAGAGCGAGTACATGTCGATGGTCTTGCCGGCACGGTAGCCGACATCGGAGGTGATCAGGACTTTGGCTTCAGCGTCATCGATTCTATCGCGGAGAGCGTTGGCAGAAAAGCCCGCGTAAACCACGGAATGCATGGCGCCGATTTTGGCGCAGGCGAGCATTGAAATCGCTATTTCAGGGGTGTTCTGGAGGTAAATGGCGACCCGGTCGCCCTTGCCGACGCCGAGGGATTTGAGGCCGTTGGCCATTTTGCACACTTCGGCATCCAGCTCTTTGTAAGTTAGTTTGCGAGAGTCTCCTTTATCATTTTCCCAGATGATCGCGGTTTTGTTTTCACGGGACGTGCCCATGTGACGATCAAGGGCATTAAAGACGATATTGGTTTTGCCGCCCAAGAACCATTTATGGAAATGCTTTTTGGGTTCTGCGTGGACGGTGTGCCACCTGCGATACCAATTTAAATCTTCGGCTGCCTCTTCCCAAAAGCCAAAAGGGTCATCCAGTGCGTCTTCGTGGACATGTTTCCATTGCCTGACCGTGGCCATTTCTCTGGTTTGACGACTTGGCTTATACCATTTTCGTTCATTCATTAAAACAACGGTGGTTTCCCGCTGAGTCATTTTTTTCTTTGGCATTTTTTGATGGGTTATCTTTTTATTTCTCTGTCATTATAGCAAAACAAATGGAGGTTATTAACCACAATTTGATCCACACGAAGCGGGCCCACAATTTGATCTACCATAGACAATGGGGTTGCATTTTCTTTCATAATTTGTTATAATTGTATGATAATTTCGCTCAAAAGAGCCTCTAACATAAACATTAAACAATTATCATGAATACGAAAAAAATCGCTATTTCCTTACTCGGCGCCCTGCTATTTGCCTCTCAGGCAGCCTTTGCGGCAGTGCCCGAAAATGTCACAGGCCTTTCGGCTACTGCTATTGATGCCAGTTCGATTGGGCTTACCTGGAACGCCGCCAAAGACGGGGAAGGGGGTGTGGTAGATCATTACCGAATCTACTATGGTACCACTTCTGTTTTTGAAGCGGGAGCTGGCGATTATGACAATCAGGTGGATACAACCGACAGTTCAACCTCTTATGTAGTTAGTGGTTTGACCGCCAATACAAAGTATTACTTCTCTGCCACTGCCATTGATAAAGGTGATGTTGAAAGTGAGGAGTACAGCCTTGAAGCGAACGCGACTACTACGGAAGATGCTGGTTCTGATACCACTTCCCCAACGGTTGCCAGTGTTTCGGCGCCTGATAAAAATAGTGTTAAAGTCGTGTTCAGTGAAGCGGTTAAGCTGCCTGACACTACTCCGGAAGCCAGTTTTACGATTGTAGAGCAGATTAATCCTGCTAATACTCTTGAGGTAACAAAA
>CAZSOH010000067.1:0-5374 GCA_964608535.1 uncultured Candidatus Peribacteria bacterium | reverse complement strand
TTTGGTTGATGGTATTACCTACTGTATCATGCTCTTTACTGCATCTCCTACTTTACTTAACATCAATAAGACTGGCCGGGAAGAGCACTCTCTGGAGGGTTGGTCAGATAAGCAGATAGCCAACTGGGATTACCTCAAATCGGTTACTCCTGAGTCCCGGGGGGCAATAAAGGAAGGGATGGCTATGGCGCTTAAAGGCAGAGCTAATTCGTTTACCATTGAGCATACTTATGATCATGCGCAGGGTGGATTCTGCTATAGCACATTAATTCCGATTGTGAAAAACAAGCAGATCAAGTATATCATTTTTGCCTCTAGCGACATTACCCTGCAAAAGAAAACCGAGAAGGAGCTGAAAGATAAGATTGAACAGATGGAGCTTATCGGGCGGGCGAACCTGAAGCGACATAAACAGTTTTTAAGCCTGAAAAAGGAAAACGCTAAACTCAGAAAGGCATTGGCTGAAAAAAATATTAAAGAATAATCACTCTACCTGCATGAAGAAATTTGTATTGATCATAATTGTTATTGTGGCGGGGTTAGTCGCCTCTTTGCTTTCTTATCATAAGCTGAGTAGTAATCCCCAAAAGCCTCAGGAGATTACGGAAAAAGTCATCGTTCAGCTCAAGTGGGTCCATCAGGCCCAATTTGCCGGGATGTATGTTGCTAAGGATATGGGCTATTATAAAGAGGAGGGCCTTGATGTTGAACTTCTCCCTTTTGATTTTGATGTGGATGTTGTCGGCTCTGTTAATAATGGAGACGCTGATTTTGCGGTTACGGGCGCTACCGATCTGATAAAGGCAGTGGCTAATGATGATATGTTTGTTAAGGCGATTGCTGTGATTTATAAAAAAAGTCCATATGCCCTCTATACCCTTAAATCATCGAACATTGTTAAACCCTCCGATTTTATAGGTAAGAGAATCGGACTTCAGCCGACAATAGACGGTAAATTGCTTTTTAACCTGATGATTGATGCGTTAGGGATGAAACTTAGTGATTTTAAAATGTCTGAAGCCGGTTATAACGCGGATGAGCTGTTGTCGGGGAAGGTTGATATTTCTACCGGATATATTATTAATGAGCCGCAGCAGGCTATTGAAAAAGGATATGATGTCAGGACCTTTCTGATGGCTGATTACGGAGCGAATATGTACGGTGACGTCCTGATTGCCAGTAATAGCACTATTGCCAATAGCCCTGAATATGTTGACCGTTTTCTGCGGGCAACCCTGAAAGGGTGGGAGTACGCGATCGAGCACCCCGATGAGGCAGTCAGCATTGTCCTGCGGTATGCAACAGACCGGCCCCGGGCTCATGAGATATATATGCTTCAGAAATCAATCCCTTTGATTAATAAGGGGTATGATCCCATTGGCTGGATGAAAAGAGATGAATGGAAGCGCTTTGTTAAAATTCTTTTCGATAGCGGCGAGATTGACGGGCAGGTTGATGAAACCTTTTTATTTATCAATGATTTTGTTGAAAAGTACTATCAATGAAAATCAGAACTAAAATGATCGGTTTTTTGCTCCCTATTTCTATTCTTCCTATTTTTGCTGTCGCTTATTTTTCTTTTAAATTTTCTGACCAGGCCCTTGTCAATCATGTTTATGAGCATTATACAACTGCTGCCGAATTAAAGATGCAGGAAATCAGATTATGGACACAGGACGTAAAAGGTGAGTTCGCGCTCGTTACTGATTTAGTGCTGGATGAATTGCAAAAACATCAGTATTTTGAACAAGAAAGTGAAAGCGATAATGGCGTTTTTGAAAATCATCTTGGGAGTGAAGAGCGGTTAAGAGCCCTGATGAAAGAGATCGTATTACAGCGCCCCATGTTTACCGATTTGTTTGTCGTGGAAGGGGGCACAGGAAGAGTGCATTTGGCATCTGACACAAGTATGGAAGAAAAGATTTTGCTGCATGAGCCTGTGTTTACGGAGGGGCAGAAGGGTATTTATCTGGAAGGCATCACTTTTTCACCCTCCGTGGGTGCTTCTATTATGCGTGTTTCCGCTCCTTTAAATATTGGTTCGGAACGCTGGGTTCTGGGCGGGGATATCGATGTTGATGCTCTGAACGACATTCTGGGAAATTTCAGCGGGCTTGGTAAAACGGGTGAAACTTATTTGGTCAATGAATACTATCAGTTCATCGGGGTTTCCCGTTTCCTTCCTAATAAGGACTTTATCAGTGTAACATCGGTGGGTGCGAATGACTGTCTTTCAAAAAACAATGGGAAGGGTGTTTATGCTGATTACAGAAATGTTTCTGTGATTGGGGTGTATCGCTGGATTCCTGAACTCCGGGTGTGTTTGCTGGCTGAAATTGATGAAGCGGAAGCCTTAGGCCCTATTGTGATTTTAAGAAGACTTATTTTTATTCTGTCTTTTGTGGCTATTACGCTCATTTTAACATTTGGTTCTATTTTTTCTTTGCAGCTCACCCATCCGATACAGTTGCTGACCGCTGCGGCAAAATCTATTTCGGCAGGACAAGTGAGATCAAAGCTGTCAAAAAAACTTTTTAAAAGCAAAGATGAAGTTTCCGTTTTAGCGAGGGCATTTGAAGATATGTCTGACCGTTTTACTGTTTCCCTGGAAGGGACAAAGAATATTATTGATACGATGCCGAGTCCGCTTTTTACCCTGGAGCAGGACGGTACTATTCGTTCTGTTAATCCAAAGGCAGTTGAGCTATTGGGGTATTCTGAAGATGAGCTGATCGGAATGCCTATCCAAAAAATTATTAAATTAAATATATAAACTCATGAAAGTTTCCATTTTTACCAAGCTCGTTCTCCCGATTCTGTTTGTTTTTGCCCTGCTGGTATTAACTCTTGGAAGCCTGATTGGCGCCCGGCTTAGGCATGAACAGATTTCTAACGCGCAAAACATTATCGCTAGTTTTACGGTACGGCAGGCTCAGCAGCATTTAAACGAAAATGATTTTATTTTAAATCCTGCTAATTATTCAAAATTTCTGAATTATCTTTCAGAACTTACGATTGATGATGTTCTGAGAATCAAGGTGTGGGATCGGGAAGGAAACATTATTTTTTCTGATGCGCCTGAAATTATTGGCAAAAATTTTGCTGATAACGAAGATTTCATCAAAGCGGTCAATGGCGAGATTTCAACGGATATCGCGGATCCGGTTGATCCTGACAATATTGCTGAACAGGGCTATACGCAGCTGATGGAAGTTTATGTGCCAATTCGGTTTGAACCGGATAGTGATGTGTCCGGCGTGGTTGAAACCTATTTTATTATGGATCAGCTGAACTCTGAAATTAAAGAAAGCCAGCGCGCTGTATTCAGTTACCTGTTCTTTTCCATACTGCTTGTTTTTTTGCTGGTTGCTACTTTTGTTTATGTTTTTGTGAAAAGGCCGATTTTTGAACTCAGAAATGCCGCGGACCAGATCGCCGCTGGTAAAATGAACATTTCTATCAATAAAAAAGGTACGGATGAGATTGGCGAGCTGGCCAGATCGCTGGATGAAATGAGAATGAGCCTGAAGTTAGTTATGGAAGAATATGAATCAAAAATAAAACACGGCAAAAAGAAAAGAACTAAATCCAAAACCTAATTTATTCCCATGCCTGTTCGGCTCCATCAATCATCGTCTTCTTTCAAGCAGTTTGTTACGGTTTTGAAATATTGTCTGACCTTTTTAGATTCAAAGGATGTCAGGCTGGGCTATAGAAAGATGATCGGGGAAGCTGAGGGGCTCCCCATGAAAGAAAAGCGGGATCGGCTTGTCCGTGTTTTTAATCGTCTGGAAAATGAAATTATTGGCTCAAATCGAAAATTTACGATGAATTCGTTCCGAGAAACTATCAAGAAGAAATTCAATTATCCATTTACCAGAGATACTTTTTTACTCGCGTTCGCTGAGCCATACCATCAGCAGGTTGTTTTTCTGCAGGAGCTGATCAGCCATTATGTGAAACTGGTTAACCACAAAGCAGGCCAAAAGCAGCTCAGTCAAATCGTCCGTTCG
The DNA here is from genome assembly GCA_964608535.1 of uncultured Candidatus Peribacteria bacterium. Lineage (GTDB taxonomy): Bacteria > Patescibacteriota > Gracilibacteria > UM-FILTER-43-11 > UM-FILTER-43-11 > JAJDCE01. The sequence continues at coordinate 1,361 of CAZSOH010000067.1, read as the reverse complement.
TCTGTGGCTGGCACGATGGTTAACGGGGTCAAAATGGTTAAGGGCGTTGTCGACTTTTCTTCTCTGGACGCGAAATTCCATACCCTTTCCACTCCCTGGCTCAGGCTGATGCGGGATAATCTGCTTAAGCTTTTGTCTGAACTCGATTCGTATATTACCTCTATTGGCCAAATAGACGGCGCGTTTATTAAAGAGAAGGCTTGTCATAACCTGAATTTGCTTTATGGTTATTTGCCGGATTTCAATCAGTTTATTTCACTATTGCCCGAATCTTTCCAGTCTACTTTTGATCAGCCTCTTGAGGCGATTGAATTTACAAAAAATATGAAACTGGAAGATCTGATCAGTGAAGGGCTGATCCATGATATTGAAGGTTATTGTATTACTAAAAGTAAGCGAAAGATCCCGATCCGTCTGTCCGGCGCCGCTTTAAAAGATAAGGACAGAAGGATTGACGGTTTTGTTTTTGTGGCAGAGGATCAGACACCGCTTAAAAAATATGCCCGCCAGAGGGTGAACGCGATTACACCCATCCTGAACCGAATATCATTAGGTGACTTCAGCCAGAATATAGAGCTGCCTGACGGTAACGATGAATTTTCTGAACTTGTGGTGGCGATTGATCTGATGGTGGATAATCTGCGGGAGCTTATTGAGGAGAATAAACGGAAGGCGGACCAGATCCAGCAATCCCATAAAAAACTGCTCAGAGCTAAATCCGAGGCGGACGCGGAACGGGTGAAAGCGGAGGCCTTTTTGTCTTATATTGGTGAGGCGATTATTGCCATTAGTAAGAGTGGAAAAATTCTTTTTGTAAACCCTGAGGCAGAACATTTGTTCGGGAAGAAAGGCGAACAGATTGTCGGAAAAGAATATATGGATGTGTATACCCTGAAAGATGAGTATGGTAATGAAATTACGCCGGATACCTATCCGATCCGTGACGCGATCCGGAAGAAAAAGCCGGTTTTTACCACTACCTATTTTGTTAAAGGAAAAGCCAGGATACCTCTGGCAACGACTATTTCTCCGATTCTTCTGAATAATAAGATGCTTGGGGTGGTAGGTACTTTCCGGGATATTACCAAGGAGAAAGAAATTGATCAGGCAAAAAGTGAGTTTGTTTCCCTTGCTTCTCATCAGATGCGAACCCCTCTTACGGGGGTTAAGTGGCTTATACAGGCTGCTTTGATGGAAGGAAAGCTTAGTGGCAGGCAACTGGAATTTTTGGAGGACGCGCATACTTCTAATGAGCGTATGATTGGGCTGGTGAATGATTTGCTGAATATCTCCCGGCTGGAGGCGGGCGTTGTGGGGGTCAGCGCAGATGAGATTGAACTAGGAGGGTTTATTGAACAGCT
>CAZSOH010000066.1:0-5436 GCA_964608535.1 uncultured Candidatus Peribacteria bacterium | reverse complement strand
AAGATGGCCATCTACTGCATAAAAGGCCAAGCCGCAACCAAGGGCGGCCAGCTTCCTTTTCAGGCTGGATTGTCCTGTTCGATTTCCTGCTTCTGTCTCTAGATTCTTCTTCATATCAAGTTGGTACTTTTATTATACAAAGAATGGCTTAAAAAGCAAGTTTTTTGGCTTAAAGAAGTGGCCCCCCCGACATTGCGCCGGGGGGTTTTGACCCTCTTTTTCACCTTAATCTGCCACGATACTAAGGTGAATTGTGTCCGCACCAGGTTTTGGAGAGGCAACAAGAGTAATACCCTCGCCGCCGCTCAGCGTCAGGTTTGAGAAGTTGGTTATCAGCTCCTCGCCGTTTTTGACAACGGCAACCTCACTCCCATGAGCGAGAAGTTTCAGACCTTCCCCTTTTTCAGGACTAAGGTAAACCCTTGCTCCATTTACGAACCGCTCACCTATCCAGAGCCTGGTCAGTTCCCCACTGGGGATTTCCAAGTTTTCTCCGGGCTTTAGCACTCTCTCCACCCCATGATCCCGAAGGAACACGGTGTGTTTGCTGAACATTAGCCCGTCGAAGGTCGACAAGCTGTGGTCCGGCGTGAGAAGAGCGGTAAAACTCCTTTTCCCATCGAAGATGAGTTGAGGATTAGCGAACAGATCTTTACGGAGCTTGAGGGTTACCACCATCCTGTTCTCCGTTTCGACAAAGTCAAACCGGACAGGATTTCCTGATATTAGGTCGGTCGCCTTCACACTTTTTACCCCGTCTTCCCGAGGGAAAACGAGTGACACCAGGGAGATTTCTCCCCCGTCGGTGCTTGCAAAGTATGAGGCATCAAGCTGCAGGGTGGAGGCGTTCGTGTTCGTACAACCAGAACTGAACACTAGCGTGAACAAGAAGGCGAGACGAGCTGGCTTCAGTACCATTGGCGAACTCCACGAGACACAGTACACATGAGGGCCAAACTTTATAAGATCATCAGACACTCCGCGTTGCACGGAAGTCTGTTTAGAATCTGGTGCAAAAGCACAAACGGCATAATAGCACGCGCCTTAAAGTATGTCAAACAATAATTAAACTAAAATGTCAAATTCTACTATTGTAGGTCAGCTTCGCGTGGTTCTGCCCCGACTTTGTCGGGACGTGGGCCAATTGTGGTTTAATTATAGAGGGTTTTCCATGTTTTTTCGGCGGTGTTTTTCCAGGAATATTTTTTGAGGATTTCCGGGTATTTTCTGATCAGGGAGGTGCGCAGACTTTCTTTTTTGATGATTTCTTCCATCAGGTGTGTCAGGGTTTTTGAGTCGTGAGGTTTAAAAAGCAGAGCATTGTTTCCCGCGATCTCCGTGGTGCTGGGAATTTTTGAAGCAATAATGGGCAAATTTGCTTCCATCGCTTCTAATAGCGGCAATCCAAATCCTTCGAATAACGAGGGGAAAACAAAAGAAAGGGCATTGTGAAGAAGCGCTTGTTTTTCGTCGTCGCTGATGTAACCAGTCACTACAATTCGGTCATCATTGATTTTTTTCAAGATTTCTTTTCCGCCCACTCCGGGTTTACCCGCCAGTACCAGTTTGATATCCGGGTTTTTGATGGCGCTGAAGGCTTTGATCAGAGTCTGGATGTTCTTTTTATGTTCGATTCTTCCGATATACAGGAAGTAAGCTTTAAGCTTTAAGCTGTACGCTGTAAGCGGGGATAATCGGTTGGGCAGTTCTTTTTGCTTGCCGGCCTCGAAACCGAGAGGAATGACAGTGATTTTTTCCGCTTTGGCTTTGTAAAACTTAATCAGATCCTGCTTGGTGGTTTCGGAGGGGACGATGATTTTTTTGGCGTGTCTGACGGCGAATTTTGTTCCCCAGTTCAGATACCACCGGCTCAATCTGCCGTAGCTTTCCGGGAATCTTTTGAAGGCTACGTCATGAATGGTGATGGTTGTGTTTTTGGGGTGAATCACCGGCATCAGATGAGAGGGGACGAATAAGTTGTTTATTGCTCTATTTTTCCATATCTCTAAACTTAAACGAATCTGTGTCCAGAGACGGGGAAAAGGGATGGTTATTTGTTTTACGTCCAGATTGATTTTCCGCGGGCTGATGAGACAGATGTCGTCCGGGTGGGCGCTAATGAGCTCGCTGATCAGATAAAAAGAGTAGTTTTCTACTCCGGTGCGGTGTTTGGTGTTGCTGTAGCGGGAGGCATCAATATAAATCATTCCAAATAGTTACCAAATTGTTTTCAGCTCCTCTTCAGTCTTACTCAGAGTCGCGCTCTCAAATTGCTTGTGACTCAGTAATCAGAGCTTAGTTGATGTTGTTATTTTAAGTCAAATTAGTATAATCAGGGCAATGTATTTTAACCCCATTTACAATGGAAGACGATATTAAAGACGAAGGTTTGACCGAAGAAGGGACGACCGAAGAAAGTACTGTTGAGTCATCCGAAACTACGGAGACTCCAGCAGAGAGTACAGAGGATGCTGGTTATCAGTTTGATGATGACCTGACTTCCTCTGAACCGCCAGCGGCCAGCGCTCCAAAAGCTCCGCAATCCAGCGGAGGGGGCGGATTTGCCCAGGAACTCTTTTCAAAAACCATTCATGCCAAGTTCAGAACTTTTTATGTGGATCTGAAGGAGAGCAAAAATGGTAAATTTGTGAAGATCAGCGAAAAGAGCCGCGGCCGAAAGAGCACCATCATGATGGATCAGGAAGATGTACCTGCTATCATTGAGGCGCTTCAGGAAGTGCAGAAACAGTTTTAAATTAATTAAGAATTAAGAGTTAAGAATTAAAAATTAATTTGAATTCAAAAAAACCTGCTTCGATTCATTGAAGCAGGTTTTTTGTTTATGGCGATTTTATTTAGCAACATCAATGGCGCGGGTTTCTCTGAGGACGCTTACTTTAATGGTGCCGGGATAAGCCAGTTCGCTCTCGATTTTCCGGGCGATATCGTGTGACAGCTTCTTGGCGCCGAGATCATCGATCTGATCCGGCCTGACCATTACGCGTACTTCGCGGCCGGCCTGAATGGCATAAGCTTTATCAACTCCTTTAAAGTCGTTCGCCAGCTCTTCGAGTTCCTGCAGCCGCTTGAGATAGGTGTTCAGCGTTTCTCTTCTGGCTCCAGGGCGTGAGGCGGAGATGGCGTCCGCGGCTTGTACCAGCATGGCTTCCGGAGAATCCATCGGTACGTCTTCGTGATGGGCTTCCACAGCGTGGATGACATCTTTAGAGAGGCCGTATTTCCTCAGAATGTCCCGTCCGATCAGAGCGTGTGAACCTTCAATTTCATGATCTACTGCCTTGCCGATATCGTGAAGGAAGCCGGCGGTTTTACACACCTGCACATCCAGTCCAAGATCTGCTGCCATGGCGGCACAAATGTAACCTACTTCCATGCTGTGTTTGAGCACATTCTGCCCGTAACTCGTCCGGAAACGGAGACGGCCGATGATTTTGATCAGATCGGGATGCAGGCCGACAATGCCCATTTCGTGAACCGCTTTTTCACCGAATTCAACCATCATTTTATTCACTTCCTCTTTGGTTTCTTCCACAATACTCTCAATTCTTGCCGGGTGGATACGACCGTCCTCAATCAGTTTTTCGAGCGATCGTTTCGCGACGTAGCGCCTAACGAGGTCGAATCCGGAAATAACGATGGCTCCTGGTGTGTCGTCCACAATAACATCTACTCCGGTCAGGTGTTCAAAAGCGTTAATGTTTCTTCCTTCGCGTCCTATGACACGTCCCTTGATATCATCACTGGGCAGCTGCACCAGGGTCTGGGTAGATTCGGAAGTGACATTAGAGGCGATTTTCTGGATGGCTGACGTGATGATATTTTTAGCCTTTTTGTCCGACTCCTCTTTAATACCCTCCTCCATTTTGTTGTAGTGTTTTAGGATTTCATCTTTGTAATCCCGTTCAACATTATTCAGGAGCATTTGCTGAGCTTCTTCTTTGGAAAGTTTGGTGATTTTTTTCAGGGCTTCATCCTGCTGTTGGTAGAGCGCTTCGAGCTTTTCTTCCTCCACCTTCATGTTTTCCATCCGTTTCGCCAGCTCATCTTTTGTTTTTTCAGACTCCGAAATTCTTTTTTCGAGCAGATCTTCTTTCGATATCAGGCGCTGCTCTGTTTTTTCTAACTGTTTACGGCGTTCAACTTCTTCTTTTTTCGCCTCGTTGATGATGTCGAGGGCTTTGTTTTTGGCATCAAGAATTTTCTCTTTCAGCTTGGTTTCGGAAGTGGCTGCTTTATGCTCCAGGTCTTTTAAGTGCTTTTCTAACTTCGCAACTTCTCTGTCGTTGTGGGCCTGGATCTTTTTCAGGCGCTTACCCCCCTCCATGTGGAAGTAAGCGTAGATACCACCTCCTCCGGCAACGAGGCCGATAATGAGGAATAGTATATTCATAGTTAATAAAAATTAAGGTTATAAAGTTAACCTCAAGTTAATAACTTGTTTATTGGGATTCGACTTTTAAACTAGGGAGTCAGCAAGGTTATTAGTCGGTGATCAGTTAATTTAGTCTGAGAGATAAGGACAGGTTTATCAGGCGAAACAGAAACTAAAAGGTACAAAATGTATTAACTTGAGATGTTCAAAAGAAATTAAATGTGAATTGCAATTAATTCCATACATTCTTATTGTAATGAAGGTTTTCAACTTGTCAAAATTCTTTTTTAATTATTTAAATTTATCCTTTTCCCTTTGTTAAGCCAATCCGTTTGGCTTTTATTTTTTATTGAGACTTACAGAAAAAACTAAAAAAACCCTTGCTAAAGTTATAAGAATTTGCTATAATGATATGAAGACTTAAGAAAAGTCCTACTGACCTTTTACAGCAGCGAACCGAATAGTGAGAGTAATCTGCCCAGGAAAACAAAAATCAAAACCCCGGTTTCGACTTTATGCTCTTGGGTGGTTTGATCTCACTATCCGTCCTCGGCGGGAAGAGTCTGCCTCAGGAAAACAAAAATCAAAACCTTATGCCTTTCAGAGCTTCGGCTCTGACTGGTTCAGTTCTGGTTCGAGTCTCTTGGGCAGACTGATCCCGCTGAAAACCTTTCCGTGAGAGTGATCTGCCTCAAGAAAACAAAAATCAAAACTGCTCTTTCATATTTATTTATGTTTGGGCGTTCAGTTTCGGTTCGAGTCTCTTAGGCAGTTTTCTCTCACTGACTGCGTGCCGCCTTGTTGCTTTGCCCCCTTCCGCTTGCGGTTGGTTGCTGAGCGACGTTTAGTAACCCTGGCTGTCCATTGTTGCCTTCGGGCAATAGTGGATAAGCGGAGTTGCGTATATGGGTTCGCTTTTGGTGGGAGACTAAAAAAATCCGTAACTTCGGTTCAGGATTGTTTTATAGTCCGCAATTAGCATGTAGTATTTGGGAGTAAATGGTATGATGCCGCATATTGTTGGGGGTATATTCTATCTAAAA
>CAZSOH010000065.1:0-5461 GCA_964608535.1 uncultured Candidatus Peribacteria bacterium | reverse complement strand
TTTTCTATTGGTTTGTGGGTGTCCAGTCTGACCAATAATCTGATCATCGCCTTTATTACTTCTGTCATTCTGATTTTTGTTTTATTTATTATCGGTCAGCCTCTTGTTCTTCAGACCACTCCTGCTTTTCTTGTCCCCCTGCTTAGTATTTAGGGATGGGGGCTCATTTCAGCAGTATACTCCGGGGTGTGATAGACAGTCGGGATATTGTTTATTATTTAATTCTGATCGGCCTTTTCCTTTATCTGAATGTGACCAGCCTGAACAGCCGAAAGTGGCACTAAATTAGTGCGAGTCTCAAGTCTCAAGAGCGCACTTTCACAATTGAGATAATTCTCGCACTTGAGACACGCACCTGAGACTATTAATTATGAGCTTTCTAAATCGATTTAAATACGCCAGGGATTCCTACTTAATCACGATACTGATCGTTGTGATTGCGCTGATGGTCAATTTTATTGCTTCCAGGCACTTTTTTAAGGTGGATTTGACCAAGCATCAGCTTTATGAGGTGTCGGATGCCAGCAAGGAAATCATGAACGGTCTTGAGGACATTGTGAAGGTCCAGGTGATATTCTCTGACAAACTGCCTCCTAATCTGTTCGCGGTTCGTCAATATGTAGATGACATGCTGGATGAGCTTTCCTCTTACGCAGGGGGTAATCTGCTGGTTGAGTTTCTGAACCCTGAAGATCCTGATGTTCGGAATGAAGCTTTGCGGATGGGGATTCCTCAGATCCAGATGAATATTGTCGAAAAAGATAAGCTGGAAGTGAAGAACGGCTTTCTGGGTATCGCGGTCACTTATGGGGATCGTTTTGAAGTTCTTCCTGTTGTGCAGAATATTCTGAATGTTGAGTATGACCTGGTAGCCTCCGTTAAAAAAGTGATTTCGGATGAAACAAAAGTTGTCGGCTTTGTTACCGGGCATGATGAGCCCCCCCTTGAGACCCGCATTGAGGTTTCTCAGCAGGGAGACAGCTACTCTTTTTTAAAGAGAGCGCTTGACCGCAATTACAATGTAAAGTCCGTTGATCTTTTAAACGAAGAATCATTGTCTGATGTGGACACGCTGGTGCTTGCCGGTTCGAAAACTTCGTATTCGGAAGAAGAGATTGGCCGTATTGACCAGTTCTTTATGAAAGGCGGACATTTGGTTGTGTTGCTTGACGGAGTGCTGGTCAGTCCTGACCTGAAAGCCGGACTGAATGATCTGGGGCTTGATGATCTGTTCTCACATTATGGCTTTTCGATTGAAGACCGTCTCGCTCTGGATGTCCTGAATGAACGCGCTTCTTTTAATCAGGGTTTTGTAAACTTTATTGTTTCTTATCCGTTTTGGATCAAGGGTATAAAAGATAATTTTGATCCCGAAAGTCCGATTGTGAACCAGCTGGATTCGGTTGTATTCCCCTGGACAAGTCCACTTTCATTTACGGAGGCGGAGGGGGTTAAAGTTACCCCTCTTGCCCGGACTACTAAAGCAGCCTGGGCCAATGGCGAACCCTTTAATCTGGACCCTAATTCAATTCAGACCGTTCCGGAAAAAGGCCAGTTCACGCTTGCGGCTATTCTGGACGGGGATTTCAAGCCTTTTTCGGAACCTGACGAGAGTTTTGAGGTTTCGCCCGGACGGATTCTTGTGGTGGGGAATTCCTATTTTGTCACAGACCGCTTTCTTAGGCTTTTTGGTCAGAACCTCACTTTTATTATGAACGCGATCGACTATTTAACTCTTGATGAATCTCTGATTACCATCCGCTCCAAGTCTGCCTTTGACCTTCCTTTAAAAGATTTGACGATCCGTGAACGGCAGGTGGTGAAATTTATCGGAATTTTACTTGTGCCATTGATGGTTATCGGTTATGGTGCTCTACGATCCATATTAAAAAAAAGAAAGAAAGTTAACCTCTAAAGCCCCCCATGTCTGACTCTAAAGATCCTTTGAGCTTGCTCAAAAATATGTCGCCGCTGAAGAAAGTACTGATTGCCTTTGCTGTACTTCTGATTTTTATTATTATCGTTGAACAGCCTGGAAGCGATGCTTCAAAACGGCGGAAAAGGGTTAAGTTCTTTATTCCGAAATTGGTGGCGGAAGAGGTGACCAAGCTGTCGGTCGATAATCCCGCTTTTGACAAACCGGTTCACCTGGAGCGTGTTGAGGACCGCTGGCGGATTGCCAACGGACACTCTTTTCCTGCTGATGAGCGGTTGGTACAGGATTTTCTGAAAAGTCTTTTCAGTTTACAGCAAGGGGATATGGTTTCAAAAATCCTGAACGGATGGAGATTTTTTCTGTCGATGAAACAAAGGGGGTGAGGATACGGATCTGGAACCATAAGGAAAATCCTGTAGCTGATTTTTACGCGGGCGATTCTATTTCAAAGGGCCAGTATCTCAGACGGGCTGACAGTTACGAGGTATATGAAACCATCCCCACTTTAAAGCCTTACCTGTCGGTTGAAAATGAGGGCTGGAAGGATAAGACTCTGGTCAGTGTGGAGGAGGCTGACATAAAGCGTGTTTCGCTGAAAAATCATGACCATGAGTTTACGATGGAAAGGTGGGAGGGGGGAGCCTGGCAGGTGGTTCAGCCCGAAGACTATACGGCTGACGGACTGGCAGTTCGCACTCTCTTTGACCAGCTTCTGCACTTAAAAGCTGATGCTTTTGTCAGCAGCGTTGAGGGGAGTCAGGCTGACTTTGAAAATCCTGATTATAAAATTTCCCTTCGTCTGAATGATGACTCTATTAAGCTGGTGCTTTTCAGCGCCTCTGAAGACGGGAACCGCTATTTTGCCAAAAATGGTGAGACGAGCTTTATTTATTCTGTCTCTAAGGATTTTGTGGAGAAGTTTTTTGGTCTGGATTTTAAACCTGCAAATTAAGACAGGTTTTCCATCAATTCGTCTGAAATGTCGAAATTACTGGAGACATTTGTGACGTCCTGGTCTTCTTCGAGCGCATCCATGAATTCCAGTACTTTTTTTGCTTCTTCCTCGCTTTCAATGCTGATGCCGTCTTTGGCGATGAGCTGGACTTCCGCGTTTTCCACATTTACTCCGGTTTCTTTCAGTTTATCGTTTACTTCATTGAGGCTGGAGGGGTCTGTGAATATTTCTACGAGGCTTCCTTCTGCTTTAATGTCTTCAGCGCCCGCGTCGATGGCTGCTAATTCCAGATCCTCTGTCAGTCCGTTTTCCGTCTGAATAGTGATGAGACCTTTCCGTTCGAACATCCACGCGACACTCCCGGAACCGCCCAAGTTACCTCCCTTTTTGTTAAAAATAGTTTTTACGTTTGTGTAGGTTCGATTTTTGTTGTCTGTGAGACATTCAACAATCACTGCTGTTCCGGCAGGTCCGTAACCTTCGTATACAATCTCTACCAGCTCGTTTCCGTCCTTTAATTCGCCCGTTCCGCGTTTGATTGCCCGTTCAATATTTGAATTCGGCACATTTTCTTTTTTGGCATTATCGACTGCCAGGCGAAGCGAGGGGTTCATATCCAAATCTCCTCCCTGGCGGGCGGCGATGGTGATCAGATTGGCATGACGGGTAAAGATTTTACTGCGTTTGGCGTCTGCCGCCCCCTTTTTGTGTTTAATGGAATGCCATTTACTGTGTCCGCTCATTTTATTACAGGATTAAAAAATTAGAAGATTAAAAGATTAAGCTCCTTAATTATACAATACTTATCTTAATCCTTTTTTTAATTTCCCCGGTATTTGTTTACAAAAGGAATCAGCGCCATTTCCCTTGCCCGTTTGATTGCTCTTGAGAGCTTTTTTTGATGCCTTAAACATACACCTGAATAGTAGCGCCCTTTGATTTTCTGAAATCCGTCGACAAAATACTTCAGAGTTACTATATCTTTATAATCAATTTCTTTCATCTGGTTGGTACAGAAAGTACATCTTCTTTTTCCGAGGGGGTGTTTTTGCTTGGTTGAAAATATTACAGCCATTTTTTAATTAAGAATTATGAATTAAGAATTATGAATTAAGCTTTTAGAGCTTCAGGTCTTCGCCTTCGAGGATTTCATCAAGCTTTTTGTCGAGGTCGAGGTCTTTCTTTTTTTCCGGCTTGTCCTTTTTTCCTTCACCTTCTTCTTTCTCAGCCTTTACCGTCTTTTTCTCGGGGACGGGCCGGTCTTCCGGTCGTTTGGCGAAGCTTGGTTTACTGCGGGAAGGTTTCTTTTTTTCTTCCACAATGGCATCCAGATCATACTTGGTGTAAGTGTGTCCTTCCGGAAGGGTCAGGATCATTGATCTGATAACATCCTTTTCAATTCTGAGATGATGTTTTAATTCAGGCAGGAAGGTGTTGTGGATTTCCGCATTGTAAACCATATAATAGCCTTCGGAGTGCTTTCCGACGCGGTAGGCTAGTTTTCTTTTTCCCCAGAAATCCTCATGAAGCATTTTACCTCCTGATTTCTCAATCATGTCGGTAATTTCTTTTAGCCTTTTCTTTACTTCAGGTTCGCGAAGATCTGAACTTACAATAATCATAAGTTCGTAGGGTTTTAAAACGCTTTCGACCTTTCTTTCGGTCTTAACTTTTTTGGCCATGATAATACAATTTTATGGACTAAACGCTATAAGTCTCATGGACTCATAGAAGATTGCCCGCTTATTTTAAGGGTTTTTTAGATTAATGCAAGAGCTTTTTTCCGTGTTTCGTAAGTAGACAAGCGCTTGTCTACTTACGAAGGGGCATAGTAATATCGGAGCATATGACAAAATTTACCAAAAAGGAAAAAGTGCAGGAGATTATGAGAATTCTGGATAAGCTTTATCCCGAAACGCCGATTCCTCTGAAACATCAGAAGAAAAATCCTTACACCTTACTGATCGCCGTTCTTTTATCGGCCAGGGCGACAGATGTGATTGTGAATAAAATCACTCCAGTTTTGTTTAAGCTGGCTGATACGCCTGAGAAAATGGCAAAGATGCCAGTGTCCAAGATCCGTGAAATCATTAAACCTGTTGGCCTTTCGCCGGCAAAATCCAAAAATATCAAGGAGCTTTCGAAGATTCTGGCTGAAAAGTATGGCGGGAAAGTACCACGCACGTTTGAGGATCTGGAGTCTCTTCCCGGCGTGGGACATAAAACGGCGTCGGTGGTGATGGTACAGGCCTTTGGGGTTCCCGCATTTCCGGTGGATACCCATATTCACCGCCTGGCGGCCCGGTGGGGACTTACCAGCGGTAAAAATGTGGTTCAGACTGAAAAGGACTTAAAACGGCTTATTCCAAAAGATAAGTGGGGCCGTCTCCATCTTCAGATCATCTTCTTCGGCCGGGAATACTGCCCGGCTTTACGGCATGATTTTTCGAGATGTCCGATTTGTTCGAAGTTTGTGAAAAAATCTCTCAGGGGCCCCAATTCTATTGGGGGGAAAAGAAAGAAAAGGGGTAAAAGAAAAATTAAATAAAAAGAAAAGTAAAAGAAAGAAA
>CAZSOH010000064.1:0-5492 GCA_964608535.1 uncultured Candidatus Peribacteria bacterium | reverse complement strand
GAGTGATACCTGTCCCCGGGTGATCCTCGTCGACCAGCAGGTCGACTGTGAGGTGACCCTGAGGAACATGTGTCCCTCACCCCCATGCGCGCCCGCCTGGGCGCAGACCGATATGCAGTACGACCCCACGTTGGGAACGTCGATGTTCAAGCCTCGCTACATCGACGCCGGACTCGTGTCTGATAACTATCAGAACGTCGGACCGCTCGACAAAGACGAGAGCGGAACCCTCAGAACGTTCCGGTTCCGCCCCTGGATCGCCGGGAAGCTCGCCGTCTGGTTCAGGCACCTCATGGTGTCTGAACCCCAGCCCTATCCCTGGATGCGGGCCTCGAACCTGATTGAGATCCGCGTCGTACAGGTGGCTGCCCCCGAATGCACGATCGGCGTGAGTCAGTGCGTGGGGCAAAACGCCTCCCAGGCATGCATCGACGTCAATGGCGTCGGCATGCTCTCGCCTGAAAAAGCCTGCCCGGAAGGGCAGCTTTGTCAGAACGGGGCATGCGTGGCAACTGTTCCGGAGCCATCGCCAACCACTCCGCAGTACAAAAAGGTTTTGCTATGCCACAAAGGCAAAACCATCTCTGTGAGCATCAACGCCGTCAAGGCGCACCTCGCTCACGGCGACAAGCTCGGCCACTGCGAGGCCGAGGGCCACGGCTACGACAAAAAAGACTGAATCCCGCCAAAACCGAGCCGGCAGAGTTTCTTCTGCCGGCTTTCCCCTGTCTAATTCTGCCTTTTTCAAAAATCACTTTAATGTGATCACCGGTACTTCAGCCCGGCAGAAGGTTCTCATGGGGGGGCCCCAGGTGCCCACCCCTGCGGCCGTATAGATCTGAAATTTGCCGTCCGCATTAAGTCCGTAATAATATTTTCCATAGATCAGCCTGGCCACAAGGCTGAAGGGGAAAATCTGCCCCTTGTGTACGTGGCCGGAAAGCTGAAGGTTGACACCGTTTTTTTCAGCAAAAGTAAAATCAGTGTCGGGTCCCCAATACGCGCTCCATTGCTGCTGGCTGAGGGAAGTGTTTTTATGGGCCACATTGGTCGGAGTGTGGTACATAAGCACCGTGGGTTTTTTAGGGTCATATGACTTTAAAGCAAAGACGTCTTCCGGATGGTTCGGCTGGTCGAACAGGGGATAGCTTACCCCCACGAGCTGAAGGCCGTTGATGTCTACTACTTCATCATCCAGAAGCTTAATATCGGTTTTGCTCAAAATATCTAAAGCTGAATTCAGCCCAAGGTAACCTTCGTGGTTACCGGTGACAAAATAAACGCCATTTTTTGCTTTAAATTGATTAAGAGGATTAATGAATGGCTCTAATTTACCATCCATGCCATCAAACAGATCGCCGGTAATAAGGATGAGGTCAGGCTTCTCTGCATTGGTTATTTCAACAACTTTTTTAAGGAAGCCGACCCTGTGAACAGGTCCAAGGTGCATATCAGAAAGCTGGACGATCTTTTTACCTTTCCATTGCGGGGGCAGATTTTTGATCGTGATATCAATATTTTTGGGTTGCGGATGGAAGGCGTTCCAGGTGCCGTAAAAAGAGACGAGCACAGCAAGCGAAAAAAGCGTTATCGCAGAGATCAGCATTTTAGGCTCAGCGCCGGCAAGCTTCAGCACGCCAAAAGCTATCCAAAGCACAGCGCATGCCAAAAGCAGGTTTACCAGAAGGCCGAGCCAGAAACCAGAAATGGCGTAATAGATATTGGTAATAAAGTTGACATGCAGGCGTATCAGAAACGCGGACACAAAAAAACTTATCCCCAGTACCGCAAGGGCGATGATGAAATAAGTTCTGATAACGGAGCTTGTTAGATAGAGGAAGCGGACAGTGGAAACATAAAGCGCGTAATGCGCGCCGGCTATCACAGCAAGAAAGGTGGTGATGAAAATAATTAATCTGATGATCATTGGTATTATCTGTTATTTGATTTCAATTTTCTCTCCTTTGATTGTTTCTCCTAAAAACCGGCTCCCCAATGTCCCGAACTTCTCGGGGCAGTCGGTCGTTAAATAAGTCCTTTTGCCTTTCCGGCCCAATGATTTTTCAACGTCAGGATGGCGTTTAAAATAATCTCCGATCGCGTCCACAGCAGACTTAGCGGATGAAATCACTTTTACCTGTTTTCCTATTATCCGTTCAATTTCCTTCTGGAGCAGGGGATAGTGGGTGCATCCTAAAATCAATGTATCCGCATGCGCGTGCTTGAGGGGGCGGAGGTATTTGCGGAGCATCATACGGGTCACAGTATCTTTAATCATCCCTTCTTCCACCAAGGGCACCAGGAGCGGACAGGCCTTCTGGATTACTTTAACATTTTTATTAGCCCGTTTGTCCGCTGGATGATAAAGTTCCTTTTCGTATTTCTTAAGCTCCCGTTCATAAGCTTTACTCTCTACAGTTCCTTTGGTGGCGATCACCGCGATTTGTCCGAATGGGGTTAGGCGGAGCGCCTCTTCCACTGCAGGAACCAAAACACCGAGGATCGTCGGCTTACCTTTGTACTTTTGCTGAACCACCCGAAGCGCATCAGCTGAGGCGGTGTTACAGGCCACAATGATGAGTTTGCAGCCCCGCTGAATCAAAAACTCCACATTTTGAACAACTAATTTGTTCACTCTTTCCGGGGAATGGCTGCCATAAGGGGTATTTGCCTGATCACCCAGATACAAATAATCGTACTGGGGATACTGCTTTAAATACTCTCGCATAACAGTGAGTCCGCCGAAACCTGAATCAAAAATTCCAATCATTACTTCTTGAAGAAAAGACTAATGCCGCTACGTCGCGGTTCAATGCTGATATTCTGCATCGAAAACAGCTTGAGGGCAAGCTGAAGAGGGATATTCATATTATTGAGATTATCCCGTTTCAGGCTTTCGATTAAAGGACGAGGCTCAATGGAATCGGACAGGGAGATGTCAGAATCAATATCCAGCTGCTTTGTTTTTGGTTTTAAATGAAAAGTGAGGTTGTGAGTTGTGGAAATTAAATATTTAAGCAGTAAATCAAAGCCCTCGGTGAAAAAGAATTTATCGGTGCTTATTGTAAAATCTGCCCCCTTCATCACGGTATTAACTTTCTTTTTTTGCGCCTGCTCATGATTAAGGGCAATGGTCGGTTTAAGGAGCTCTGAAACACTCACAGATTCCAAAGTCAGATCAAACTGCTTTTTGCTGTAAATCTCCTGAAAATTAATGAGAATACCCGCCAGATTGATCCAGTGCATGATTTTATCTTTTTTAAGCTCTTCAATTTTGGATCCCTGAACTGATATCTGTATATAATTCAGAAGATTACTGAGTTCATGATTGATTTGAGCGTGTATTTTTGTCATTGGCGGTGGTTAATAAATTGATTATAACTAAAAAAAATCCTAATATAAACTTGCAAACTTAAGCATAAATAATTCAAATGAAAAAAGTACTTTTCTTAGAGGATGAAGAGGTGGTGGGCAAGATTTATAAAAAGAATCTGGAAAAAAAAGGGTATAAAGTTGATTGGGTCAGAAGCTACTCTGAGGTTTTGGAATTAATTGATAAGAATAAATATAATTTTATTGCCCTGGATCACAAATTGAGTGAGCAAAAGACAGGACTGGATTTAATAAAACCTGTGCGGGAGAAGCTTCCAAAGTCCAAAATCATTATGCTTTCTAATTATAGCGAATTTCAGATGGAAAAGGAGGCAAAGGCGAAGGGGGCTGATGGTTACTTGGTAAAACTGAATACTACTCCCGAATCGCTTATTGAGTACATGGAATCACTTTAAAGGAAGACTGATCGCGAAAATAGCCCCTCCTTCAGGATTGTCCTCCGCCCATATCTTGCCTTTATGCAGGTCAATAATCTTTTTAGAAATATAAAGGCCAAGCCCAAGACCTCCGGTGCCTTTTTGGGTACGGAACTTTTTGAAAATAGACTGCTTCATATCATCAGGAACCCCGGAGCCATTATCAATAACTCTGAAAATAAGGGAAGTTTCATTAACATCGCATTCAAGTAAAACAATTCCTCCATGTTCAGAGAACCGGCTGGCATTGGAAATGAGATTGGAAAGGACCTGTTTCAGCTGAGCCGGATCAGCAAAAGCAACCCGATGTCTTTTGATATGATCATTGAATTTGAGCTTAATAGATTTATCAGAAAGGACGGGCTTCAGCTCCTGGTAAATCCCTTTCGCAAACTCAGAAATGTCAAATTTCTCAGGTCGTATTTTTGCCTTTTTGAATTCAAATTGCTGGACATCAAAAAGTTTTTGGACAAAACGCTTTAGTTTTCCAAGTGAATCGAGGACGACTGTCAGCTCTTCGCATTCCGAGTAAGACAGCCGGCTGCTTTCGAGTAGGTCGTTGGCCTGAAGAATAGCAACATTGAGCGGGGTTCTGATCTCGTGGGAGGTGATGGCAATAAAATCAGACTGCTGCCTTAAAAGCTCCTTGATTTCCTTATATTTTTCTTTCAGAAGTTCCGTTTTTTTATCAATGATAGCTTTCATAAGGTCATTTTCTTCCTGAAGGTTGAGCTTGATGAGAAGGTTCATATAGCTCACCGAAAGAACCTGCTGCAATTCCTGAAGTTCATTGATGATTTCCCGTGTCATATTGATATCATCTCTGTAATCGAGGGCTAAAAAACCAATCACATTTTTCTCGGAAGACAAAGGGAGGCATATTTTGCACCCAAGAGCTTCCATACCTTCCCTAAGTGTTTTCTTGGCCCCATTAGAAATTCTCAAATAAGGGATTTCTTCAAGAATTAAAATATCTTTAGTAAAACGCTTTAGCTTAACCGTAAAATCATCAGGGGTATGGAACGGAATATGTTTATTGATCTGCTTTGTCCGGATAGCACAGATCCAGGCCTTCGTCATATTCAGCCGGATGACTAAAATATTCTCAATGGCCTTTTGAAGCCTCTCAAAAGAATCTGCTGAAGTAATAGACGTTTTTAAGTCAATGACACCATTTCTAAACTCTTTAAAGGTTTTGGATATAACTCTGGGGAATCGGCTATCAGCAGCTTCATAAAAGAATATCCCAATTAATATTCCTGATACATAGCCGAAAGCGCCAAATAATTCGTGGAAAAACTGGCCCAAGAAAAAGGTGACAAATACGAATCCCGATAAAAGGAAAACTTTTCTAAGTATTTTGTAAGCAGCGATTGAAAGACTGAAAAAGCGATATTTCTGGATAGCGTAATAGCTAGGAATGATAAAAAAGAGAGTAAATAAAACAGAATTTTCCTGAAAGAAGAAAATACCAAAAAAAGGCAGTACAACGTTTGTTGCTATGATAAGCGTAACTTGAGAAATGTAACCATAAAAAGTTAGCTTCATTTTTTCCTTGTCAATCCCTGACACATGCTTCATCTTCACAAAACCTAAGAAGCCTGCTAAGCCAAGGTTCGACAAAATGTATATTGAATAAATCAGATATACAGAACTTTATAAATCAAATTAAATTTAATAACA
>CAZSOH010000063.1:0-5523 GCA_964608535.1 uncultured Candidatus Peribacteria bacterium | reverse complement strand
AAAAGCCAGTACTGCCATCCGTAAACTGCTGGAGCTTTCGGCCAAAGTGGCTCAGCGGATTGGTAAGAAAGGAGAAATAACAGATATCCCGGCCGACCAGATCAAAGAAGGCGATCTGCTCCGCGTAAAACCCGGAGAAAAAGTACCGACCGACGGAATCATCACGGAAGGATACGGCGCCTTTGACGAATCGATGGTGACCGGTGAAAGCATCCCGGTCGATAAAACGGAAGGAGACAGAGTCGTGGGCGCCACCCTCAATGGCAATACAGCCTTTACCATGAAGGCAACCAAAGTCGGTTCCGAAACCATGCTGTCCCAGATCATCAAAATGGTACAGGATGCCCAAATGCACAAAGCCCCCATACAAAAATTAGTAGACGTAGTGGCCGGTTATTTTGTGTGGGGAGTGATCACCATCGCCATCATCACCTTTTTAGGCTGGACAATCATCGGCAATGGCAACGTATCCGGCGCCTTTATTCCCACCGTTGCCGTCCTGATCATTGCCTGCCCCTGTGCCCTGGGGCTGGCGACCCCTATCTCAATCGTAGTAGGCTCGGGAAGAGGGGCAAGAATGGGGATCCTCATCAAAAAACCGGAAAGTCTGGAAAAGGCCCATAAAATCACCGCGATCGCCTTTGACAAAACCGGCACCATCACCAAAGGGCATCCCGAAGTACAGGAGTTTAAATTGCTCAGTGGTGACAAAAATGAAGCCTTAAGACTCGCCCTCGCACTCGAGACTAACTCAGAACACCCTCTAGCCAAATGCGTTATAGAATACGGATTAAAGCAAAAGGATTTAAAAGGCATCAAAAAGATTGACCATTTCAGAGCCGTGACCGGACTAGGGGTAAAAGGAACCTGGGAAGGCAAAGAGTATTACTTTGGCAGCAGCCGCTACATGAAGAAACTTAAAGTGCTGACCAAAGCCGGCGAAACTGAAATCAGCCGCCTGCAGGACAGGGGCTACACCGTGCTCTGCCTGGCCGACGACAAAGAAATACTGGCCCTTTTCGGAGTCCAGGATGGTGTAAAAGAAACTTCCAAAAAAGCCATTGAACATCTCAAAAAACACCATATCCGAACAGTGATGATCACGGGAGACAACGAAAAGGTCGCCCGGAAAATTGCTAAAGAAGTAGGCATCGACGAAATACACAGCGGCATCGCCCCGGACAAAAAATCAGAAATCATCCACCAGCTGCAGAAAGAAGGTCATTTTGTGGCGATGGCCGGTGACGGGATCAACGACTCTCCTGCCCTGGCCAAAGCAGATGTGGGCATCGCGATGGGAACCGGCACCGATGTCGCCATCGAAACCGGTGACCTGGTGCTGGTAAAAGGCGACCTGAATAAAGCCGTGGAGGCGATTGAGCTTTCACGGGCAACCCTCAGAAACATTAAGCAGAATCTCTTCTGGGCCTTTATCTACAATTCAATTGGTATTCCGCTGGCCGCCCTGGGCTTCCTCTCCCCCGCCCTTTCCGCCTTCGCCATGTCATTTTCTTCAGTTTCAGTAGTGCTGAATGCCTTGAGATTAAAACGATTTGCAGTAAAATAAGCTCAGGAACCCAAACAAAAATGAGCTTCGCGAAGTTTAAACACGTCCAAAAAACAGGTGTGAAACACATTGATGATGAGCACGAAAAACTCATCAACATGATCAATGAGCTCCTGCATAGTTTTAGTAATGACAGCGATTTAAGCACCTCCCGGGAAGTCATCTCAAAACTGGAAACCTACGCAGATTATCATTTTAAAAGCGAGGAAAAATACTTAAAAGAAGTCAATTATAAATATCTGGAAAAGCACAAGGACGCTCACGAACATTTCAAAAACGAAGTCAGTAAATTCAAAGAACAGATGGAGCAAGGCGATCAGGACATCGCGAATAAGATTTTAACGTTCCTCAGCGAATGGATTCATAATTGCCAGCTGAGAGAAATTGAAGCTGATGATAAGTGATTTCCTCTTGTGGTAAACTAAAGCAAATGTTAAATAGAAATGATATGTTAAACGCTTTATTTTTTAAGGGTAAAATCCCTTTTTTAAAACCAGCAAGGAAGATCTTAACGTATCTGCCCCTGGTTTCACTGCTGGTTTTTACCCAATATATCGATTACAGGCTTTTCGGAAAATGGGGCTGGTGGCTTTTAACCTTCATTCTGTTCATTCGGCCCCTATCAGACATTTTGCCAAAACTTCAAATTCTCAGAACCCTCACCACTTTACGGAAAGAGCTGGGAGTAATGGCAGGCTATTTCATCATTGCTCATGGAATAGGCTATTTTTACCAAAAAAGCTATCCGGTTTTTGGATCCTTCTTCAATACACAATTCTGGAACTTTTCCAACAAATTCGGATGGGGAATGGTCGGACTGGTTTTAGCGGCCATAATAACGGGTATTTCGAACAAATGGGGAATACGAACACTCAAAAAGTACTGGAAGCCTGTCCAGCGCCTCACCTACCTGCTCTTCCTCACTTCAGCCGTTCACCTCTACTTAGCTGGATACCAAAGAAACCTTGTAATCGGAATAACGGTCAGCTTAATCATCCTTTGGTTTCTGGCGTACCAAAAGAGAGTCCTGTGGAAATAACAAGACTCTCCTGACAGTCGAAATCAATTCTGACTAAGCGGCAATAAAGCCAAAGTAAACGAAAACAAGGCCCAGGATAAAAACGAAGGCGCCCATTCCTGTAAAAGATTTTCGCTTCTTAAACAGGTTAGTGCTCCAGCCCATCATCCATTCGGGGAAGAGGAGTAAAAGCAGGCCTTTTAAGAGTCCAAGCCAGCCGACCAGGGTAATCAAAAGTACCCAGCTGCCTTCCCACACATTGTGCGCGGAAACGATAAGAAAACCAACGACGAGTGCCATCAGTCCGCCCAGATACCACACACCGGCTTCCTTCATCATGGCATCGAACATTTTCTTATAAGCTTTACCATTAATTAACATGCCCAGACCGATAACGGTATAAGCGAGGCCAAATAATTTGGCAATAAAAACAGATGTTTCCATTTTTTTATGGGTTAAATTGTATTTTTATTTGATGGGATTATAGCAAAAAATAAGGATTAAATCCAATTTACCAAAAAAACTGTTTATCATCCGGATCAACAAGTCAGGATTTTAAAAACTCCCCGACGCGTTGCACGTCGGGGAGGAAAACACTGCCTATTTTGTCTCAGCGGCCTCGCCCCTACGGTACGCAGGGAGATGGACCATGCTAGGAGGGCCAAGACAAGTCAGGGTGTGTTTTTTTGCGAAGCACGACTAGAGGCGCGGGATCTCGATGGCCGCGACCTTCGTGGCGCCGTCGTAGACGTACCACCTGTTGTCGTTGCCGGGGAGGATGCGGGAGGTCGCCTTGAGAACCGGCGCAACCTTCTCGTCGACCGTGACGGGCGTCAGGTCGCCGTTGGGCTGGAGCGTCGTGGCGAAAACCTTGCCGTCGCTGGTCACGAAACCGATGGTGTTCGTGACGTAACGGTCGTCGGTCCTGTAGCTCGTACCGGCGAAGCCGGCGACGAGGGCGGTGACCTTCTTGCCCGCGGTGGCCTTGTAGTTGACGATCTCGCCATCACGGACCATGCGGACGCCGTCGTCGGTGCCGACGACCGTGCTGACCTTGCCGTCGATCACGCGCATCGAGATGCTGCGGGCGGTGACCTTGATGTCGACGGGGTTCCAGCTGAAGCCGGCTCCCTCGCGAACCTCGGTCGTCGGGATGGACGTGAGGTACACGTTGTCGTTGGCGATGGCGGAAAGCGAAAGCTTCCCGTCGGGCAGGGCCGCGAACTCGAGAGCCGAGATGGGCTTGCCGCCGATGTGGTTCAGGCGAACCGCACGGGGGTCGTCCGCCGCCACGTTCGTGATGAAGTGGGTGTAGCCCACCTCGCCGGAACGGGGGAAGAAGCCGTAGGAGGCGTGATTCGTGCTGTCGAGGTTGAGCCGGCGCCAGTCGATCGCGTTCATGATCTGGTTGGCCAGAGCCGTGGGCAGGTCGCCCACCGCCGAGAGCCGCATGATCGCGGCCTGGGTCTCCGGGTTCCAGTAGAGCCCGATGCCCGTGACCTCGACGACGTCGTCGGGAAACTCGATGCCCTCGATGCTGTCCTTGAGGGCGGCGACGACCCGCGGGTCATCGGACTTCGCGTCGAGGACGACGATGCGCCCGAAGTCGCGCAGGAGCGCCTCGGGAGCGAGACTCAGCGTGGTCAGGAAGCCTCCGAGGGTATGGGTCTGGGGACGGGTGATGGTTTTGGTGGTGTCGGTCTTCATCTCTTCTCTCTCCTGTAAAAGCTCCGAATCAACGGAGCGGCAAAACGCGGAATAGCTCCGCAAAAATACAACTTCAGCGCCTCGGCATGAGAGCACTCCACTGCCTAAATCAAAAAAATTTAACAGTGAAGCGCTCTCATTCAAAAAAACATTACCTTAATCTGAGAAAAACAAAACCCTGCAGGCAAAAGCCGGTCTTCCAACACATGCCGCACAAAAAAAATAAGCGATACAAATCGCTCTGTTTAAAGGGGCAACAAAAACCTTTTGTTGGAAAATTTGGGTGTTTCTTTTTCTCGACTTATCTTGGCGGTTTAAAAGAGCAGTGTAAAATGTACGAAAGGTTTTTAAAGATTTTTAAGTCAATCGTCAAACAATTCTAATTGACAACTTATAATAACATTTTAAAAAATAACTTGAATTTAAATATTAAATACTTTAAATTCATTCGGTCACCAGGAAAAAGTGACAAAATGATCCTTAAAATCTGAGCTTGTAAAATTGCACTTTTGGGTGGAAAAAAACTTTAACAACCCCGACAGAAATCGGGAGAACACGCAGGAGAGAACCATGAAAACGCAAGTCGCCCGCTTCGAAAGAGCGCACCCGAAGACCGTCGAGACCGTGGCGAGAGGCCGCATCATCGGCATCCCGCTGTCCGACATCCCTTCGGGCGACCTCCCGGCCTGGGGTAACGTCTTCGCCCAGGCGGAGCGCGTCGCCCTCACCGACACCGAGGAGCCGACGGTCCTCGTGACCCTGAACCGCGACATCGGCCGCGACGTGTGGCGCGACCTCATCGGCCGCGACGCCATCGAGATCTACGGGCTGAACACCATGCGCCTGCCCTACGGCAACCTCGGTGCGTTCGCCCAGCTCAGCCGGGCGTTCCAGCGCCCCGAGGTGCTCTCGCAGTTCACGGCGCTGATCGGCACCGTCCGCCCGGCCTCGACGATCGCCTACCTGCCGGAGGTCAAGCCGGCGCTCGTGTTCAACGGCGCCCCGCAGGACATCAATCTGCCCGAGGGCGTGGAGGGGGTCAACAGCATCCACCTGGACGCCACGACCCACACAGTCTACGCCATGGGGTCGAGCGGCTTCGTCGCCGGCCTGATCGACGTCGAGGGCAAGATCCGCTGGACCACCCCCAACACCCCGATCGACCGCGCCTTCGCCGGCCAGGGCCACCCGACCTACCGCGCGGCGGACCCCCGCCACCACGCCCCCCCCC
>CAZSOH010000062.1:0-5550 GCA_964608535.1 uncultured Candidatus Peribacteria bacterium | reverse complement strand
ATCTGTTTTCCGGGCTTTTTCATGCCGGACTTCAACCCTGAATTCAGTGGATTCATCCGATAGCCGATCAGCCAGATTTTCGAGCTTTGACACCTTAAATTCAATGCCTTCCTTCTGACTGTCACTTAAGTTAAGATTCTTGGATTTAATCTTAATTTGCATAGTTTTTTAGTTAATGCTTGTGTCTTAATTATTGCTAATGAACCATCGAAAAGCAAGGTGCAAATCCCCCAACCTGCATCTTGAACCACCCCAAAAAAAGTGATAAAGTTACTCTAGAGGAAAATAACTAAAATCAAAAATGGCATTTAAATTTATCGCAGATACCTTCTCAGTTGCCCGTGATTCTGATCATTTTATTCAGCTTAAGACTATCAAAAAGCCGAAAAATGAAGATCAGATCTGGCTTGCCATTGAGATTGTCGGTGACAGCAAATATTCCCGCGCCACCACCCAGAGCATTATTGATACCCTGGAGGAAGTTTATTTTGATAATATGGAAATGTCGGCGTATGAGCGTTTTGAACTGGCCCTGAAGGAAGTTAATATCATCATCAAAAGTCTGAAAGAAAAAAGACAGAATGCTTTTGGTCATATCAACGCGATCATCGCTGTTTTTTCAGGCAATGAGCTTCATCTGACCCAGAGTAATTCAGCTGAAGCTTATCTGATCCGGCACAACAAACTCTCGATGATCAGTGAAGGGCTCGCCAGCAAAGCTGAAGATTTGTTTGTTAATATTGCCAGCGGAGAAGTGACTTCTGATGACAAACTCATTTTCAGCACCGCCCGTCTGCTGAGGCTTGCCACCCATTCCCAACTGGTCCAGCTTTTTAACGACGGTGTAGCTGAGGCAATCGAATCTACCCGGGAACTCACGATGAATGATGAGGAGCTGAGCCTTGGCGTTATTGCCATTCACACCAAGCTTATCCAGAAAGCCGGCGCGAAACTGGATTCAGTCCGGGAGCACAAGTTATTACTAAAGCTGAAAGAATGGTTCGGCGGCCTTGCCGGACGTTTCGGGAACCGTACCTCCGGCACAGGCAGTTCTGTGAATACCAAAAAGATCCTTCTGGCTATTGCTGCCGCCGCCCTCATCCTATTGGTAAGTGTGGTCCTTTTGATGCAAAGCCGCCGGGAAAAGGCAATCCGCGAAGAATACCGGACTAAGCTCGAAGGCCTGCATCAGGAGCTGAATGTGGCCAATACAAAGGGGTATGCCAATGAAAAAGAAACCGCGAATACGATTCTGGATAAGGTAGATAAGGAGGCCAGAACCATCATCGACAGTAATTATTTCAGGGCAGAAGCTCTGGCGCTTCTGGACAAAGTTCAGGACACGAGAGACAGCATCAATAATACGGACCGCCTGAAAGAATTAGCCCCCTATGTTGACCTGACCACCAAAAATGCCGATGTAAAAGCGCTTGGTATCGTGAGTCTGGATGATAATTTCTTCGTTTATGAATACAACCGGCTCTATGAAGTGATCCTGGATCAGGTTCTGGAACCACGGGCTATTGATGACACGGAAGTTGTGGTGGCCGGGACGGCCATGCCGGATCAGGATGTCCTTGTATTCCTGACTCAGTCAGGCCGGGTGATTGAATATGAAAACGGCCAAATAAAGTTTGCCAACACGAGTGATGAGGCCTGGAAATCCGGGGTGGATATAACAGCCTATGGCAGGAATATCTACATCCTGAGTCCGGACAATAATCAGATTTATAAATATGCCCGGCTCCGTTCCAAATATTCAAACGGTTCAGGGTATAACGCGGATGCTGACCTGAAAGGAGCCCTTTCTATTGCCATTGACGGTGACATTTACGTACTGAAAAAAGGAGGCGCTATTGTCCGGCTATTTAAAGGCAAGCAGCAGCAATTTAAGATTGAAGATTTAGCGGTGGACATTTCTGAAGCGACCCAGATTTTCACTTCCGCTGAGCTCGACAACTTGTATATTCTTGACCCGAAGAATAAGCGCGTGGTTATTGTAACTAAAAGTGAATCCGGCCTTTCCCGATATTACGGTCAGGTAGTATTTGAAGAACTTGATAACATTAAGGGAATGTATGTGGAAAAGAATGAGAATAAACTGCATATTCTGACGAATAAGGAGATTTATAAAGTGGATATCTAATTCCAAATTGTGGGCCAAATTGTGGGCCAGTCCCGACTTCGTCGGGACGTGGAGCTGTTGTGAAAAAATGAAAAATCCGATAATATACAGGTCACTAATTCTCTTTTATGGAATCCATCGAAAAAGCTATTGCTGATCTGCAGGCCGGGAAGATGATCATCGTCACGGACGATAAAAACCGTGAAAACGAAGGCGATTTGGTTTTTGCCGCCGAAAAGGTAACGCCTGGAATGGTGAATTTTATGTGTAAGGAAGGACGAGGGCTCATCTGCGTACCTATGGAAGAAGAGCTGGCTTACCGCCTCAATTTTCATCCGATGGTCAAAGACGCGGACGGGAACTGTAACTTTTCAGTTTCGGTCGACGCGAAAAAAGGGATTACAACTGGCATTTCAGCGGCCGACCGGGCGCTGACCATTCAGAAAATGCTGGATCCCCAATCGACTGCCCAGGATTTCATCCGCCCCGGGCATATGTTTCCGCTGATTGCCAAATCCGGCGGCACTTTGGTCCGGGCCGGCCATACGGAAGCGGCTGTGGATTTGCTGAAGCTGGCTGGCATGAATCCTGTGGGTGTGATCTGTGAAATTATGAACGATGACGGAACGATGGCACGTATGCCGGACCTGAAACCATTCGCAGAAAAACATGAACTGCAAATCATCTCTATTCAGGAACTGATCCATTACCGAAGCCAGCATGAAATGCTGATTAAAAAAGAGGCTGAATCCAACCTGACCACAGACTATGGGACTTTTAAGGTCCATGTGTACCGGAGTTTAATTGATATGAAGGAGCATGTGGCGCTGACGATGGGCAAACTGGCTCCCACAACTATGGTCCGGGTCCATTCGGAATGTATGACGGGGGATGTGTTTCATTCTAAACATTGTGACTGCGGTCAGCAGCTGGATACCAGTTTAAAAATGATCAGCCAGCGGGGCAGTGGAGTCCTTCTTTATATGCGTCAGGAAGGACGCGGTATCGGCCTTGCCAATAAAATCAAAGCCTATAAACTTCAGGAAAAAGGCCTGGATACGGTGGAAGCTAATCATAAACTGGGTTTTAAAATGGATTTGCGGGATTATGGAATCGGCGCGCAGATACTGGTGGATTTAGGTGTGAAAAATATTGAACTGATCAGCAACAACCCAAAGAAATTTGTCGCTCTGGAAGGTTATGGCCTCAAAATCACTAAACGACATCCCATTGAGACCCAGCCGAATGAAGTGAATTTAAAGTATCTTAAGACGAAGAAAAATAAGATGGGGCATCTCTTCGAGAATTTATAGATTTTTGACTCATGATTTTGATTCGGAAGGCTAAAGTGAAGGACGCTGAGACTCTTGCTGATTTTGCAATGGATATGATGAAGCTCCACAGAGGTTATGATCCCGTCTTTGAAATGGAAAAGGGGGCGCACAGCAAATTCCTTGAATGGTTCAGAAAACTTCCCAGAAACAGCCGCGTCTTACTGCTCATCGCTGAGACTGAAGGGCAGATTGCCGGTTACCTGAAAGCTAACCTGAAAACAAGGCCTTCTATTTATAAGATTCGTAAAATGGGCTTCATCCATGACCTTTATATTTCGGAAAAATTCAGAAACCGGGGTATCGGAAAAAAACTGATCCATGAGGCCTTTGCCTGGTTCAAGCAAAAAGGAATCAAATATGCTGACCTCATGGTGGCGGCTAATAATGAAACCGCAAGAACGGTTTATAAAAAAATGAATTTCAAAGGATATATGGTGGAAAAACACCGGAAGATTTAGTCGTTCAATATAAAGTAAGACATCGATGAATTTTTTCAGACAACTCAAAGAGCCCGGGAATCTTAAAGTTCTCATTTTCCATTCTTCCTGGTCACTCACATTAACAGCGGGCCTCAGTTATTTTTTTGGTTTTGTCCGGGACCGGATCTTCGCGCATACTTTTGGTCTTTCGCGGACACTGGATATTTATAACGCTTCGTTTGTGATCCCGGACTTCATTCTCACGGTCTTTATCGGAACCGCGCTGTCCGCGGCTTTCCTCCCCATATTCACAAAAAGATACGATGAAAAAAGGGGGCTTGGCTATCAGTATGCCCAGCAGGTCATGTCCTGGGGTATGCTTTTGATTGCTGTCACCGGCATCATCATCGCCATCGCCCTTCCAAACTTTGCGCATATGATGGTGCCGGGATTTGATGCCGATGACCTAAAAAAATATATCCTACTCACCCGGATTGAACTTCTGGCGCCGCTGCTTTTTACCCTGAGCAACATTTACGGGCGGATCATTATGAGTTTTAAGGAATTTCTGTGGTACGGCCTCTCCCCCGCTATGTATAACCTTGGTAATATTTCCGGCGTTCTTCTTTTTTATGATCATTTTGGAATTGTCGGGCTTGTTATCGGCAACGTCCTGGGAATACTGATGCACCTGATGGTCAGACTGATTATTGTTAAGCGGCCAAAATATAATTTCAGACATAAGATCAATTTTGCTTTCAGTCCCGAAATCATTGAAACCATCAAGCTGATGCTCCCGAAAATGCTGCAGTATGTTATGTGGAGCCTGATGCTGATGAGTTTTACTGGCATTGCCTCTGAACTTTCTGAAGGGAGTATCGCGGCGTACAATTACGCCCGCAATTTTCAAAGCCTGCCAGTGAGCATGCTGGGGATCGCGATCGCGCTAAGCCTTTATACGAGTCTTTCGCACGATGCCGGAAAAGGAAATTTTACCAAGTTTAAAAAAGATTTTAAGCGGGATCGGGTCAGAGCTTTGTTTTACACCACTGCTGCTGCTGTTGCCCTGGCCCTTCTGGCCAAACCGCTGGTGAGCTTACTTCTTGGCGGAGGCCGTTTCGGCGCAAATGATATCCGGTTGGTTTCTGTAACGTTACAGTTGTACTGCCTCTCTATTCCGCTAGAGACAATGTTACACATTTATCATCGTAGTTTTTACTCGCTCCGGAATACGATTATTCCGGCTGTTTTTCATGCTATCAATATTCTTTTGATGATTATTGTCGCCAAACTGCTCTCACCTCAAATAGGAGTCTTTGCCATTCCTATTGGCTTTACCAGCGGGCTTGCGGTGCATGTGACTATTATGGCGCTGATCTTTCCCCTGCTCCTGAAGAAGCGGACACTCAACGCGATTTAATAACCAATACCCGTTTTGGTCCGGTTGTGATGTCACCTGATACATAGTCGTGCATGGAGGACATGATTTTGTTCTGCGGGTATATAAAGTTTTCGCCCCGCCTGGTTCCCACATCGTTGGTGATAAAAGTTTTATCATCATATCCTTTGATGACCAGCATATGGTAATTGGGGCCTTCGTTGGAATAAAAAGGGTTCCCAAGCAATTTACCCGCAAAAGGAGCCACAATCACATGATGATCAGACAGTTCTT
>CAZSOH010000061.1:0-5553 GCA_964608535.1 uncultured Candidatus Peribacteria bacterium | reverse complement strand
TTTATCAAAACTGTCATCAGTTGATAGTCTTGAGCTGCTTGAAGAATTCCGTGAGGACCTGATTGCTGAGTATGGGCATTTTTATAAACAGGTCAGTAATTTGTTTCAGGTGCTTCAAATCAAAATTCTGGCCAAAATGGCTGGCATTATTAATGTGAAAGCCGTTACTATGGGGAATGCGGGAAAACAAATTGTTTTGCATCTTGGTCCTTCGGTAACGGCTGAGCCTATTGTTCAACTTCTGAAATATAACCCCAAGTGGCTTATTAGCGGAGATAAGCTTAAAATTGATATGAAGCTATTGGGCTTTAATTGGACGGAGGGCTTAAAGGAGAATATGCGACACCTTATTGCACCCCCCAAAGAAGTTAAAAAGAAATAAGTATGAAGAAGAAAGAGGCTGTAAAATTATGGCTGAAAATTCGTCTCGAAAAACTGGCTGCCGCCAGAAAAAAGCCCAAATTCATTTTACGGCTTTTAAAATGGTGTCTGCTTTTAGGGGTTATTTTTGTGTCGCTGGCGGCAGGTTTTCTGGTCTTATTTGTTTTTCCTCAGCTGCCCCCAATTGACAATATTGAGAATTTGCGGGCGGCCCAGTCGAGCGCGATTTATGATAAAGATGGAGGTTTGCTGTATACCATCCATGGCGAGGAAAATCGGGAAAATGTTTTGCTGGCCGATATTCCTGCTTATGTGCCTCAGGCAGTGATGGCGATTGAGGATGACCAGTTTTATAATCACAGAGGAGTTGATTTTTCCGCTATCCTGAAGGCGGTTTGCGCTGAACTTAAGGTGTGTTCTCAGGCCCGCGGCGGTTCTACAATTACTCAGCAGTTTATTAAAAACGCGTTTTTGAGTCCGGAGCGCACCTACACCCGTAAACTGAAAGAGATTATTCTCGCGCTTCAGCTTGAAGGCCGTTTTACCAAAGATGAAATTCTGGAGATGTATCTTAATCGTATTCCTTACGGTTCAAGCATTTATGGGGTTGAGCGGGCGGCGAATACTTTTTTTGGGAAGCCCGCTTCCGAACTGACATTGGCCGAAGGGGCTGTTCTGGCTTCGATTCCAAAAGCGCCGACCTTTTACAGCCCTTACGGGAACAATAAGTATGCGACTATTAATTTAGATGAGGCTGATATTCTCAAAATGGGCATTTCTTCTGAGCAGGACCTTGTTGATATTAATCCTGATTTTATCAGTAAGGGTTTGCTGGGTAAGACGTATGTGTTTGGCCTGCCTAAAACTGATGAAGAATCAGATGAGGGGGTTTCCCCTTCACCAGAAACTGAGGATACTGAAGATATTACTGATGCTGAAATAACCGATGAACTTCCCGAGGGGGCAAAAAGGATTCATGTTAAGGGGCGGGTTGATTTTGTTCTCGGGCGCATGAAGGAGCTTGGTTATATTTCTGAGGCTGAATACGACAATGCTGTTAAAGAATCGGAGCATTTGGAGTTTAAGCCATACGTAGAGGAGATTAAGGCTCCCCATTTTGTGATGTATATCCGTCAGCTTCTGGAAGAAAAATATGGTAAAGAACAGGTTGAAAAAGGCGGCCTTAAGGTGACTACCACCCTTGATCCCGCTTTGCAGGAGGCAGCTGAAACCGCAGTTTCCACTTATGCTGAGTCAAATCTGGAACGTTATAAAGCCAGCAATGCCAGTCTGGTGGCTGTTGATCCTGAGAATGGGCAGATTTTGGCGATGGTTGGGTCGGTAGACTACTGGAATGATGAAATTGACGGAAAGGTGAATGTGGCGCTTCGTTCCCGTTTACCCGGGTCCTCCTTTAAGCCCATTGTGTATGCCGCCGCTTTTTTGCAGGGATACGCGCCCAGCACCGTCCTCTATGATGTGAAAACCAAATTTGGGGCCTGGTATGAGCCGGAAAATTATGATGGTGAATTCAGGGGACCGGTAACGATGCGCCAGGCTTTGGCCCATTCACTGAATGTGCCCGCGGTTAAGGCGGGTTATCTGGCTGGCATTCCAAATGTTCTGGATCTTGCCCGCAAAATGGGTATTAAGCTCAATCAGCCCGATGACTGGTATGGTCTCTCTTTGGCTTTGGGCGCTGGTGAGGCGAGGCTTGTGGATATGGTAGGCGCGTTTAGTATTTTTGCGAATGGAGGCTATAAAATGGATCCTGTCGGTATTCTGAAGGTTGAGGATCGTAACGGCAACATTCTTGAAGAATATCAGGGTCCGCAAAACCGCACCCTTATTCTTGATCCTCAGGTGGCTTATCTGGTCAACAATATCCTCAGTGATGTGGAAGCCCGCCCTGAAGGATGGTGGCGGCAGCAATTGAGCATTCCCGGGCAGATTAATGGCGCGAAAACGGGGACTTCCAACAAAGAAAAGGGTGATATCAATTATCCTTTTGATACCTGGACGATCGGTTATACCAAAAAAATCGCGGCCGGGGTTTGGGCCGGGAACAATAACGGGGATTATCTGGGGCTGAAGGCAAGTGGTTTGGATACGGCGGGCCGCATGTGGCATGATTTTATGGTAGAAGCCACCAAAGATGATCCCAGAACGCCATTTGACAAGCCGGAGGGGATTAAATGGGTGAAGGTGTCTGAAAAAACCGGCAAACTTCCTTCAGAACATACCCCTGAAGACGTTGTAAAAACGGAAGTGTTTGCCAGTTTTTCTGTGCCGCGCGAATATGACACTTCTTATCATTTAGTTAAAGTGGATAAGGTGTCTGGAAAGCTGGCAACTGAGTTTACGCCGGAGGCTGCTGTTGAGGAAAAGCCTTTCTTTGAGCATCATGCCATTTTGCCTGATAACGCGAATTGGGAAGAGGCGGTCCGAAAGTGGGCGAAGGAAAATGATCAGGATGAGCCAGTGCCCACTGAATACGATGATGTCCATACGGCTGAAACTATGCATGTAAAACCCAGCATCCTGATTTCGTCCCCCAAATCCCTTTCGACTGTCAGCGCGCCTATTGTGGGGGTCTGGCCCGAAATCAACTCTAAAGCAGGTGTCAGCCATGTTGAGTATTACTGGGATGGCGAACTCAAAGATACCGCTACAAATCCCCCTTTTAAAGGCACTATTCAGATTTCTAAAAAAGAAGCCAAGAAGGGTTCAGAGCATACGATTAAGGCGATTGTTTTTGACAGCCTTTACCGTTCCAGCCAGTCGTCTGTTGAGGTGAAAGTTGGTGCGGATACGACTAAGCCGGTTATTGATTTTTCTTATCCGGGAGACGGTGTACGGCTGAGCGCGGGAAGTTCCATGTCTACCCAAGTGGATGCCTATGATCCGAATGGCGACATTTTTAAGGTGGAATTCTATATGGATGGCAAACTGAAACACACCGTTAAACAGCCGCCGTACGTATGGCAGTTTGTGGTGCCGGCTCAGCTTGGCGCTCATGATCTTGAGGCCGTCGCCTATGATTATTCTGATAACGAAGCAAAGGCTTCGATCCAGATTAATACGAAAGAGTCTGAGGCTGGAGTGATATCCGGGCAATCCCGTATTCTTGAGCCTACCCGAAATGAATCTTTTGACGAAGGTGGGCGTATTGTGATTGAGGCGGCCCTTAACTCTGAGGCACAGGCCAATTTAAAAGAGTTGATTGTTTTCGCCAAGCAAAAAGGTAAGAAAACTATCGAGGTGGCTAAGGTAAAAGGTGATGCGGAAACGGGCGGAGCGTATACCTATAAGTTTATTTGGGATTCTGTTCCTGCAGGAACTTACGAGCTTTCGCTGAAAATCGTTTTGCAGGATGGCAAACTCAGATTTAGTGATCGGGTACCAATTGTTGTTCGATAATTAGTTTTACATCAGCTCCAGATACCATTCGATGATGTTTTGTCCCCAAAACAAGGCAATGTAAGTTCCTCCAAAGAGGAAGGGGCCAAAAGGAATGGGGGTTTTTCGGTTTAGTTTGCCGGACGTTAAGCCAATAGCACTGTAAACAGCGCCTAGCAAGTATCCAAAAAAGAGTCCGGTAATGATGTTGGGCCATCCCAGCAAAAACCCCATAATTGCCCCGATTCTTACATCTCCACCACCAAGCCATCTGCCCTTAGAGCCGACAAACATTATTCCAAAAAACAGTACCGGCACCAAGAAGCCGAGCAATAAGCTTTTGGGTTCATGTAGTTGGGCAAAATATCCAACAGCACCAGTGAGCACAATGGCTGGTAAAGAGATTTCGTCCGGAATTTCCTGAAAGAAAATGTCGTAAAAAGAGAGCAGTATAAAAACGAATGTGATAATCAGGTAATACAGCAGTAACCACAAGTTTCCGAAGCCAACCATGATTGATGTAAGGAGAAAACTTCCGCCCATTACCAGTTCAAGAATGGGATAGTGAAGAGATATCTTTTTTTTGCAGTATTTGCATTTAAACTTATTGATCAGCGCTCCGAATACAGGGATCAGGTCAATTGCGTCAAGGGTGTGATGGCATTTTGGACATTTGGAACGGCCCCAAAAAATTCCCTTTTGGTGGGTGTGCAGACGGTGGATGACTACACTAGCAAAACTTCCGAAGCCCAGACCGATGAAAAATAGCATTAGGTGAAATAGCTGCATTTTGTTTTAGTCACAACATAAAACAAGATACACGATATACCCGTTAAATGTACATCATAATTGGGAGGATCATCGGTTCGCGCCCAAGTCTTTTGCGGATAAACCGGTTTACGTTCAGGGCGACCTCCTTTTTAAGGTCTTTCAGTCCGATCCCCCGGTTGTTTGCCACTGCCTGTTCAAAGGCTTTTTTGGCAACCTGTTTAACTTCGGAGGCTACTGCCTGGGACTCCTTCACGTACACAAATCCTCTTGAAATAATGTCCGGATCACTCACCAGGCGTTTGGTTTTTTCGTATGCCTGAAAGAGGATCAGCAGAATGCCGTCGGTAGACATCACTTTTCGTTCCTGGATTACTTTTGAGCCGATATCTCCAAAGCCAAGGCCGTCGACCAGAATGTCGTTGGCTGGTATTTTTTGCTTGGATTTTCGAATACCCTGCTTGCCGATTTCTAAAATGTCACCGTTGTTTTCCAGAATCGTGATCATCATTTTAGGGTCGGCCACTTTTTTGATTTTGTCCGCGTGACCAAGCCGCATAAATAATTCTCCATGAATCGGCACGTAACACTTTGGTTTGATCAGAGAGTGCATAATTTTGATTTCTTCTTCGTGGGCATGCCCCGAAACATGAACGTCCATCTGGCCATTGGTGATGACTTTAGCTCCTAGTGAATACAGATTATTGATTACGCTGACGATTGCTAATTCATTCCCAGGGATAGGGCTTGCTGAAATGACGACGGTATCTCCCTGTTTAATCTTAACCTGAGCGTGTTCCCCGATTCCCATGCGGGTCAGGGCGCTCAGGGTTTCTCCTTGGGCTCCGGTGGTCAGAATGATGACCTGACTTGGAGGGAGCTGATTGGCCTGAGGGCTGATTTTACGAACCGTGCCTTTGGGGAAGGTGGTGTAACCAAGCCTTTCAGCCAGTTCCATATTATCGATCATAGACCGGCCGGACAGAAAGAC
This sequence comes from uncultured Candidatus Peribacteria bacterium, assembly GCA_964608535.1. Lineage (GTDB taxonomy): Bacteria > Patescibacteriota > Gracilibacteria > UM-FILTER-43-11 > UM-FILTER-43-11 > JAJDCE01. The sequence goes on along the minus strand of CAZSOH010000061.1, from coordinate 14 downwards.
TTTCCGATTATACC
>CAZSOH010000060.1:0-5559 GCA_964608535.1 uncultured Candidatus Peribacteria bacterium | reverse complement strand
AGGGCTGCAGGACAAAGAAACTGAAGTATACCTCGCGCTTCTGAAGATCCCGGGTGTCCAGCCGGCCAGTGTCATCTCTAAACAAACCAGCCTGAACCGGACTACTGTTTACAAAACTCTTATCAGGCTCACCAAAATCGGTTTAGTGACCAAAACAATGAAACACGGAATCATCTGTTTTTTTGCAGAGAAGCCTGACCAGAGGCTTGAGGATATGCTCTCAAAGAAGAAAAAAGGCCTGGAGCAGCTGAGTGAAAATCTGATCTCCATTCTTCCTGATCTGCAATCCATGCAGAAGCAGGAGATTCTGATGCCTAAAATGCGATATTATGAAGGGCTTGAAGGTGTTAAACGGGTTTACCGGGACACGCTGGCCGAGGGAAAAACGATATACGCTTTCGAAAATGTAGACCACATGGCTGAGGAGGTGAAGGAGTTTATATTTGACGATTATATTCCAAAGCGAGTCTCCGAAGGCATAAAAGCCCTGACCATTGTCCCCTCCTCCGCGCAGAACAAGAACTTTGCCAAAAAGGATCCGGATTCTTTAAGGGAAACCCGTGTGATCTCTAAAAAACGGTTCCCCATGGAAATCGAGATTAATATTTACGGAAATAAGACCTCCTTTTTCTCTTATAAGCCCGAAGAAATGTTCGGTGTTATCCTCGAAAGCGCCTCCATCGCGAATTCAATGAGGGCTATTTTTGACCTGTGCTGGATGCTTGGCGCCTAAGCAGCTTCGCATTTTTCGTTTATCGACTCCCCCCTGTCCCTGCCCCATCTTTTTTTGCCAAAAGCGGCGGACGACAGCTGACTTCTTACAATACGAGTCAGACATTCCATAGCATTATCCAGGTCGTGGGGGCCTTCGGGATCAAGTCTTACGGTGAGCCTAAATGCACCCCCCTCTCTTTTTAGCTCTGTTTTCCGAACACACCGCAACGACTGAAGTAAGCCGTCAAGATGAGGTATAACTTCGCTGCCCAGTCTCAGGCTCAGCTCCGTTCCCGGCTCCGCAGCAACATCCACTTCCTGAATCCCATCGATTTTGAACGCCTCCATCTGGTTCATTTAGGTCAATTAGGTGACTACTTTATTTTAACAGTTATTTAAAATTCTGCAACCTACTTCTGGCTGTTTTCCGGATCACGCTCCATAATGATATAGTGATTCTGATAGCCCAGCACCATACTCAGAGCGACATGATTAAGCAGGGCCTCCATGGTTGCCGCTGATTTCTGTTTTCGTTTTTTTAATGGTCTGCCCAGAATCCGACCTGCGTCTGAAATCCCCTCAGTAATCCTTCTCCTCATTTCGGCTCTGATCTTCTTTTCGAACCCATTTTCAGCAATCCATCTCCGGCCGATTTTCAGCGCTTCTTTTGGCTGCAGCTGAGGCTTTCTCATCCTTGCCGCCTCAAGGCTCAATCCGCCTCCGATTTGCTGAATGAGATGCATCAAAAAGCTTATATTCGGCACCTCCCGCCAGTAAAAACCCTTTCCGGTTGTGTTGTCGTATATCGGGAATCTCGGCATCCTTCTCAAATCCACTCCTTCGGACATGAAGGCCTGATTTTCCTCGCAATATTTGAACCAGAGCTGAGTATAAAGATCTCTCATATCGTCAAAGTGGTCAGCGTTTTTTTCGATGGTCTCCGGCTCCACATTCCTCATGGCCACCGTATCAAAAACAAACAGCCCTCCGACCTCCAGATCATCTCTGACATTTGTCAGAAAGCGACACCAGTCCTCTTCGGTGGTGTTGTAAAAGGAGCTGTGCATCATACACGTGATCAAATGGGCCTTTTTCCCCTTAAACGTGTCCCGTCTGACTTCCGCATCCTCCAGGAAACTGCCTACTGAAGTATTTCCAGCAGGAACGCCGTATCTCCCCTCCTTAAACGTCCGATGGGCCTGCTCAAGGTTTTTGGGCATCAAATCGATTCCATGCAGATTTTTTGCAAATTGCTGAGCTTTCCGCTGGCCCTTTTCCTCTCTGACCACGTCCAGCAGCATCCGAAGCGTCCGTCCGGTCCCCATTCCCCGGTCGTCCACTATGAGTCCGCTCACATCCCCAAATCGCTCTGACAGCGTCCCCAAGAGGATTTCTTTGAACATTTTCTGCTCAAAATTCCTGTATCCCTCAACGAACCACCGGCTGTCTTCTTCAATGTCATACGCAGACAAGACTTTACGGAGGCATTGACGGGACTCACCCCCCAGTTTAGCCAGCCTTTCTTTAGCGTCATTAAGCTCCGCCGTCAAAGATTCGATGGAGCCATCAAAAGCGTTCCATTCATCGGAAATTCCTTCAGTGTCTTCCTTGAGCCTGATTAGCTCTTCAATATCAGAACGGAGCTGCTTAATCTCTTTTTCAAGCTGTCTTTTTTGCTCCTCGGGAAGAGCTTCTCTCGCCTCCTCATAAGTGTGAATTTGAGTGCTTTCGGTCATGGTTTAGTGGAAGGGCATTTTATAATACACTATTTTTATGTTTTAGCAAGCCCTTTTCCTCTAAATCAAGCGATTTTATTCAATCACTTTCCACCTCACTTCTTTTTCGAGTTTTCCCGGCAAGGTAAACCCTGCCGCTTTTGTGTGCCCACCTCCTCCGAATCCGGAGGCAATTTCAGCGACGTCCACCTCCTCTTTCAGCGTCCGCAAAGACCCTTTTACTTTTCCGTCCCGCTCGGTAAGGATGACGCTGTAATTGGAATCCGGAACCGAATTAATATAATCCACCACCCCCGACATCTCACTGTAATCCGCGCCGGTGTCTTCAAAATCCTTTCTTTTTACGATACTCATCGTCACCTTATCGCCATTCTGGTGGGCGCTTCGCATCACCCTCCCCCAAAGGCGCATTGTGGAGATTTTGGTGGTGTTAAACACTTCTTTGGAAAGGTTCCTGAGGTCCGCCCCTTTTGCCAGCAGTTTTGAGGCGGTTCTCATGACCCGGGCGTCCGTATTACTGTGCATCAGGCTGCCGGTATCGGTATAAATGCCTGTGAGCAGACACGTGGCCGTGTGCCGGCTGATCTCGTAACCTAAATGGGCAAATAAGTCATACATGACCATTGTTGCACTGGCCGCTTCTGTATCCACCACGTTATAGCGGCCATAGTAGTCGTTACTCTTGTGATGATCGAGATTTACCACCTCCAGCGACTGGTCAAAAAGCTCAGGGTGAGATTCATGAAATCCGGTCAGGTGGGTCGCGCCGGCATCCAGTATAAAATAGGCATCGTAATGATACTGGGGCTCACCTACGTTGACCTCTTCAACATTGGGTAAAAAACGGAATTCTTCCGGCACCGGATCTTTGCAGACAATGTCGCAGGCTTTGCCCATTTCACGGAGTGCATTAAAAAGCGCCAAAGCCGATCCGATGGTATCTCCGTCGGGTGAACGATGCGGGATAATCAGGATAGTTTGGCTCTGGTGAATGAGCGCTCCGACTTTATCGTTTTCTTTTGGATCAAGATTCATTTTGGTTTTAGTTTTTTTATTTAAGATCATAAGCTAACCCATAACTGATGAGGATTCAAATAATTGCTGTTGATCTTTCTTCGCTTTTCTTTCTTTATTATTAATTTCTTTCTTTTCCCTTCTTTGGGTGACATAGTCACCCTCTAACCCCATTGAAGGGGGAGGGGAAATTTTTGCTTAAAAAAACATAGATAGGAATCTATAATAAGCTCAATGAATCCGATCTCAATCACCTTCATCGGCACCGCCGCCATCGGCTCCCCTCTTCTTCAGGCGCTTCATAACGATGAGCGCTTTGATGTCCGGCTGGCCGTCACGCAAATTGATAAGCCCGCAGGGCGGAAAATGGAACTCCATGCTTCCCCTATAAAGCTCAAAGCCCACGAGCTGGGCCTTGAAGTTTTTCAGCCTGACGATATCAATTCGGCAGAAAGCCTGGATCGGCTGAAGCACGCGAAGGCGGATATGGTCGTTCTGATGGCCTACGGGCAGATCCTGAAAAGAGATCTTCTGGGTTTGCCTGAATTTGGATGTATCAACGTCCATGCCTCACTCCTGCCTAAGCACCGGGGCGCCTCCCCTATTCAGCAAGCTCTTCTGCATCAGGATTCGGAAACAGGCATCAGCATTATGAAGATGGCGGAGAAAATGGATGCCGGACCCGTTTATGCGACTTCTAAAATACCTGTTGAAGAATCGGATAATGCCCTGACCCTGCACGATAAACTGGCTGAACTGACGGCTGAAAAAACACCTGACATCCTTTATGAAATCGTGGCGGACGGCCTGGAGCCTCATCATCAGGATCATCAGCACGCCACTTACTGCTCTAAAATCCATAAGGCGGATGGAGCGATCGACTGGAAGGAGTCAGCAGATCAGATTGAAGCGAAGGTTCGGGCATTTGCCGGCTGGCCGGGAACCCACTCATTTTGGGAGGGCCGACGTCTGAAAATTTTAAAAGCAGTTATGATGCCCTGGAATGGCAATGAACAGCCCGGAACGGTGATCTCTGACAAAGGAGTTATAATGGTTACCTGCGGCCAGGACGCCCTCAAACTCATCGAGGTACAGATGGAAGGGAAAACGCCCCAATTGATTGAGGATTTTATCCGGGGCTATGAAGATTTTCCCGGATCAGTGCTCGATTAAAGTGTTGTCGAAATCGACGACAACTTGGCTTCCTGAATATATATAATAAGGTATATGATTTCTTTCAACCCTAATTAGTGGCATTTTTTTTTGATTGCTGTATAATATTTTTGTACAACTTTTCCTTCGATAAACTCAGGACAAGTTGAGGTACAAAAAAACAAAAATACAATGCAAAAAACCTTTCTGATTTTCGTCGGAAAATCCTGTGACCTGCGCTTGGGCGCGTGAATGGTTTTTTGAATATTATTGTGCTATCCTTTCGTACTCAAAATACGAAATAGAAAATAGTAATTAACAAATACCAACATGGCTTTATCTCCTTTCGATCGATTCACCCCTAATGCCAAGCAGGCGCTCAGTGTTGCGGAGGAAGAATCCCGCAAGAACGGGCTTCCTTATATCGGCAGTGAGCATCTTCTGATCGGCCTTTTAAGCAACCCCCGGTCGCTGGCCTTTTCGATCCTTACCGGTGCGGGTGTCAGCCTGGAAAATGTCCGGATGATCTTAAACAGCGCCAGCAATCAACAGCCGGAAGCCAAACAGATCCAGCATGGCCTTTCCTCTTACCTTACCAAAATCATCGAAGACGCGGTCCGGGTCGCCCATAAATTCAGCCATCCGTTTGTTGGTACCGAACATCTGCTTTACGCTCTGGTGAGCCAGGGAAAATGCGCCGCTACGGTGATCCTTGATAATATGCATGTGAATCCTTCTGATTTTAAAGGCCAGATTGAGGAAATGTTTGAACAGATGGCCAATGCCCGCAAAAAAGATACCCAGCAGGTAAATACCTCCCTTGATAAATTCCTGCAGGGACTTCAGGGGGTGATGTTCAACCCTCAGGGAACTGATTACTCTGATGCCTTTCAGCACAAAGACGGCCCTCCTATGCCCGGACAGCCCGGACAAAAAGGAGGCC
>CAZSOH010000059.1:0-5627 GCA_964608535.1 uncultured Candidatus Peribacteria bacterium | reverse complement strand
GTTGTAGGTAATGCATTTATCAATACTTAATGAATTTACCGAGGTTTTTCCCATATTTGACTGTTGTAAAATCAAGCTTTTTATGTTATAATATTAGGAGTAATAAAATCGATGACTGACGAACAAAAAGACCAACATCACCAAGCGTTTGAGCAAGCAGAATCGGACTATGCAAAGCTTGACCGTGAAAAAAAAGAAGCTGTCTTCGCTTTAATTGAGCAATATCGTCAGATAATGCGGAGTGTAGGCCGACAGCAAGATCATAGTGTCAGACAACCAACGATTGACCGCCTAAGTGAATTGCGAGAATTGGAACGTACGCTAAAAGCTACAGAACAAGCAAACGAAACATCAAAACCGTTTGATTTTAGTGTACATGAAGGATTTAGCAATGAGGCTCGTATACCGCCGGAAGACCTTCAGACCTTTAAAAAGGCAATCGAAGCCTTTAAAAAAATTCGTGAAAGCCTAACCGATCAAGGTAAGCAAGCTGCTTTTGATCACTTCGCGTTACGAATGGCAGCTCGATTCAATCAACGTCAAGAAACGATTCTTGCTTCACGAGATCAGGCAAGTGTAATCACAGCTCTTCGTGGTGCTACTTTTGAATTGTCGCGCATAACAATGGTGATGCGGCAAAATCTCGAACAGATCGATTTTGATGCACAAACGGAAGGTATTTCACTGGACTTTAGGGGCTATCCTAAGAAAGGCGCCAAATTCTCAGAACCTCCGACTCATGAGATTAAGAATTCTGCCATTGATTTTGATGTACCCATCATTCGTGACGGAAAACCTTATATATACGAAACGAAGTGCTACCCAAGAAAGCATTACGGTCAGGATATACAGAATCGCAACCAAGCATTAAAGTATAAGGCTGCCATTGACCGGGGTCTTGCTTCAGGCGCAACCATCGAAGTAGCAGGTCGTATAAACCTAGATTTCCTCGCGTGGGCAATGGGAACGCGTATTGATGAACCAGGCGCTATCCCGGAAGTGGAGATCGTGTACAACATTCCTTTGCCCAGTGGCAAAGAATACCGTTTCGTATTAAAAAGAGGTCTGCAACGGAATGATGTGCCAGGCGGTATCGTAACCAATGACATCGGACTCTATTTTCACAATGAAGGACACTACGATGAAGCAGATCAGAACGTAATATCCGGCATTGAAAAATCCATTGCTGATAAAAGCATCATACAGATCATTTCCTCGACCAATATTTCCACAGAAGCAGTCGAAGCCGCCAGAGACGACTTTCTTTCAGGGGTGGACTGCAGTACTAGTGAAGATTTCCGAAATGCATTTGCCAAGTTACTAGGTTTAAATGTTAATGAGCCAGAATCTTTTGATAGAATTTTGAGAGGCTTCTTTGGCGACAAAAAAAAGAAGAAGTTTCCTGAAGGTCAGGATCGCTTTTACACCGACGAAGTCTTAGCGGAGAAACTAGAAGAAATGCTCGGATACAAGATAGTCGGAAAGCATCAGCAAGCCCTAAATGACATTTGGGCAGTAATGTTCGAAGATCCTAGTAAAGTTACTTCTGCAGCCGTTTACGAAATCTACAACCGCCTGAGAGAAGAAGCAGTAAGAGCTGTTTTCGAGAAGAAAAAAGAGGAGTCGCTCATCAACAGGAAAAATGCGAAAAGTGCAGTTTCCGAGTATGCAACGGCAGAGTATGTTGAAAGCAGTCTCCGCGCTTTCTTGGATTATCTAGAAAAGAATCCCGACATCGCCGCAGTTAAACGTCATTACATCATTCCTGAAGAACGCATTCCTGAAGCCACCGAACGCACTATGTCCATGCTGGAAAAAATCGCTGAATATGAAAGAGCACGAACAGAAAGCCTTGACGAAGCTGAACGAATTGGAAAACGTAGAGAGATGGGTTACACAGGAAAATCTGAAGGAGTTGCACTGGACATCGAACACGTCCTAACGGATGTTCTTTATGGAATGAACAAAGAAGGCATGGAACGTGATCGAATCGTGAACCAGATTTTCGGCGGAAATGAAACCTGGCGGGAATTTTTTGATGAAGGCAGCGATCCTAGCAAGGTTTACAGTCGTTTTCGCACTGAAGAAGAACTGGATAAAATACTTTCTACTAACAAAACCGCCCAATCAATTTACGAAGGCTTGGGAAAGAGATGTAAAACAGAATTAAGAAAAGTTGCGAAAGAAGGTGCTTTTGTCCGTTCCTATGATTGGCCAGAACGTTTTATGGAAGCCTCACAACTTGTAGGCTGGATGGAAGATCAGGACAGGCGCTACCAGGAGATTCATGTTTTTGATCCAAAGGACACCGCGGACGGAAAGACTCTGAAGCACGCTGACACTGACGACAAAGAAATTGCCAGAACAGAAATAAATATCATTCGTGAAAACATTGCACGCGCCAAAGCATTTATGAATGAGACGGGTCGGGATAACTCGCACAAAAGGCCCATCACCGAACTTGAAGGAAAAATAACAGCCATGGAAAAAGAGCGCGACGAAAAGATAAGTGGTGCACAAGTTGAGGCCAAACGGCAAGCGCAAGCTATAGGACTTCAGCAAAAGGAACTTCGTGATCAGAAACAGGTACTTGAAAAAAAACTAAAAACAATTGAGGATTCAGAAAGTACAGCCATAGAAACTCAAATCGAAGCATTAGAACAACAAAGTAACGTACTCAATGAAACTAGGGCACAAGCCTTTGGAGAAGTCCAGGCGATTTCTGCAGAGTATCAGCCTAAACTCAAACAGCTTAACGTTGAACTGGAAGGCTTGTACCAGCAGGCAGTTCCTAAACAAGCCTGGGAAAAGCTTGCGAAGCGAATCGTACACCGCATGGATCAGAACATAATGAAGGTGACCTACGCCGTTACTCCTGATGAAGAGATAGTCGTTCAGGAAGAGGTAATACGTGGGGATGTTTCCGGCCGCGCAGCCCATTCCGAACTAGCTCAAGGACACAACGTGTATGGTGCAGGTGAACTGGCCTTTGAAAAACGAGATGGAAAGTGGATACTCATTGAAATCAATAATGGCTCAGGTCACTACCGCCCAGATGCTGACTCTAACCTGTTTTATGTTAAAAGATTGCTGGCTGAAAAAGGCATCGATACCGAAAATGCCGAAGTCGTGGACTGTATACTAAGAGGTCGAAAGCTCAGAGAGGTATCCCTCTTCTAATCTAAACAAAAAAGCCACCTTTTTAAAGTATGGCTTTTCTATTACAAAATTTACCCTAGGCTTCAGGCTGAACAACCTTCAGGCTGACATGGAAGTCATCGCCCAGCGCCTTTTTTACATCGGCGACAGTCACCGTTGCGCCATCCTCCCACTGGTCGGCGAAGGGTGGGGGTGTGGGGTATCCGGGGTGGGCGGTCCAAACCATCTCCTTTGTGGAAGGGTCGGGGTCATCCTCGTTCTGCTTACTGTTTCCCCCAACAATGACGGTGGCGTAGTCGACATCATCCAACTGGTCATCGCTGTCGACCTCCACAACCAGCGAGCAGGTGTTTTTCCCCGGCACTGTCACAACCTTAACCTGTGTGGCATCAGGCAGATCCCCAACCCTCTTCACACCCATTTTCCCCGGTGTCATAACCTTGATGTAGCGGGCGACCTCACGGGGAGCAAATGCGCCCTCAGGGGATCCCTTGTCCAGAAAAAAGTTTCTGTCATCGCCGTCCACAGTGCCTTCTTGATCGTATCGAAGCTCAAGAAGTTCCTGGACATTCCCCACGCCTGTAAAACGGGAACCAATACCCTCTGGATTAAAATGCTGCTTATTCAGGCCTTCGTAGTAATCTGCCGCCTCTTGAGGCAGGAGAGAAGCAACCTGTTCAGCACGTTCTGCTGATCCATGTGATTCAATCATAACTATGGTAAAATTAGTGATTATTTCATTTAATTATAACATAATTTAGTATGAATTACAATGCTTAACGCTAATGTATGGTGCTACGATGCGAGCACCCTTGGAAAAAACCTCGGAAATTCTACTTTAAAAAGGATAAAAAATGCACAACCTACAACAGCGGTATATCAAACTCCGCCAAAGTTTGCTGCCGCAATTATGGTAACATTGGACTGCATCCAAATTGCCCAAATTCGTTCTTGCTCCGCAAATATTCTAACGAATTAGGGCAACTTCTTATATACCGCAAACGTTAGCCAAAATATTTAAGTGGCAATTTTCTATAGAAATACAAAAAGACCGCACTTTTTAAAGTACGGTCTTTCTTTGGTTGCATTCGTAATTACTCTAAGCTCCAATGACTTTTCCAATAGGATTGGCTTCGTCATGGGAAATAGAAACCACATAACCGACGCCTGGCTGGAAGTTAGCCACATAAGGCACGCGATGGGCGTAGGCTTCCGCCAAGGCGGCAGCAATCGCAATGGGTCCGCGTCCGGTAATGTGAACCGGTTTGCCTTCCGGAACGGCCGGAGCCACCAGGGATCCAACGGTTTTAGCCGCGTCAATCTGGGGGGCAGTCAAAGAAAATTCAACAACTGTAGCACCGTCTTTTTCTTCAACCTTAAAACCTAAATTCTCGCCAGCACCCTCACCTTTGATCTCCACACCGGAAAGCGGTAACATGGCATCAGGACCGCCCTGAGGATATTTCACTCCGGTGGAAGTGGGATGCCAACCGTGGGAAATAGTGGGAAGTAGCCACGTGGGGCAAACGCCGTCAATGGCCACCACATCGTTTTTACCCAAGCCGGATTCAGCGCGGAGCTTCTCAACCAATTCAAATACCTGACCAAGCTGTTCAGGCTTCCATTGAATTGACTCAATTTCGCGACCGTTCGGAAGTTTGACCTTTTCGGGTTTCAGGTCCAAAGCATCGGCAATGTCCGCGATTTTAATCACGGTTTTATCGCTTTTTAAAGTATCCATTAATTTACCCCTGGTCTCTTCACCAGCGGCTACATTTGGCGCCGCTACGACGGCTTCTGTCTGCTGTTCTGCAGGAGGTTTTGGTGTATCGGTCATTTTTTAAAAAGTTAAAAATTAAATGATTCAACACAAAAATTATATCATACTATTGATTTTAAGTCAATATTATGTTACAATATTCTCAAGTAATTAAAAAAATATGGACCCAAAAAACACCAATAAACCTGCTGAGGCAGGGGCGGAAGCACCCAAAAAGCCTGAGCCTGAAAGAACCGTCGAGGACGTGCGGAGCACCATTCCGGCTTTAGGCGGCTCTCACGCACCCTTAGAAAAAAAGGAAGCAGTTAAACCTGATCGTGAAGTGATTATCGTCTGCGGCCCGCCCCACAGCGGCAAATCCGTTTTTTTCGGCGGACTTAAAGAACACTTGCCGCGTCGTAATACCCGTCTGTTCCGCGCTTGCCCTGATGGCGAAGGTACATGGTCGCAAAAGGCCGATGAAGGCGTAGCACAGGATGTACGGCGCAAGGGCGGTTTTACTCCCGCGTTCATGGAATTCGCGCTGAAAGGCATTGAAAACATCACTGCGAAACGGGTACTGGTGGATGTGGGCGGCATACGCTCGAAAGAAAATGGAGATATTTTCAGACGGGCAACCCACGCGGGGGTGCGGTGCCTCGGCGACAAGCCCGAAGAAAAAGCGAGATCGGAAGAGCATAAGATTGAA
>CAZSOH010000058.1:0-5693 GCA_964608535.1 uncultured Candidatus Peribacteria bacterium | reverse complement strand
GTTTTTCTTGATTATATCACAACTGGTTTTTATCGGCCCACCCTTATTTCAGAGGAAGGGACTGCGTCTGTTCTTCAGAAGGCTTTGTGTCTTCAACAATAAGTGAAATAGAAGCCACTTTATCCTGATTCTTGAGGCGCATCACATAAACACCCTGAGTTGCGCGGCCACTGGTTGGAATCTCGTTGAGCGGCAGACGGATCATCTGTCCTTCCCTGGAAATAATGATAAGATCCCCTGACATTTCCTGCTCAAGAACTCTGGCGCCGACCACTTTGCCGGTCCGGGTGGTTAGCGTTGCAGTCTTAACGCCCGTTCCGCCCCGGCCCTGAAACCGGTAATTGGCAATTTTAGTGCTTTTAGAAAGGCCGTTTTCCATCACCACCAGTAATCGGTTTTGCTCTTCATCTTTCACGACATCCATCTGGACAACCATATCATCCCCCCTCAGGCGAATACCTCTAACACCCATACTGTTACGGCCCATTGAACGTACATCCCCCTGCCTGAAACGGATGCATTTACCCTCACGGGTAACGATAACCACCTGCTCACCCTCCTTAGTCGGCTTGACCCAGCGAAGCAGATCTCCATCGCGAAGCTTGATCGCGATCAGGCCGGATTTCCGGACATTATTGAAGTCATCCACCTTAGTCTTTTTCACCGTACCGTGAGTGGTAGCCATAAACAGATATTCCGCCCCTTCCCGCTTTGAATCATCAAACATAACGGTCGCCTGCTCCTTATCAACCAGTTGCAGCAAATTTACAACTGCCTGGCCGCGAGCTGTTCGACTCGCCTGAGGAATTTCATACACAGGTAAACGGAAAACCCGACCCTTATCGGTGAAGAACAAAAGGTTATTATGAGTACGGGTGAAAAGGATCTGATTGATCTCATCTTCATCTTTAGTCGTCATCCCGATCACCCCTTTGCCTCCGCGGCCCTGAGTTCGGTAAACCGTTGGTGATAAACGTTTGATGTATCCTCCTTTAGTCAAGATCACCACCATATCTTCATCAGGAATAAGCTGCTTAACATTAAACTGGCCAATTGCATGAGGAATCACTTCGGTGCGGCGCTCATCGCCATATTTGTCCATGATCTCCTGAGTTTCGTCAGAGATAATATCGAGTACTCTCTGAGGATCAGCCAGAATGGCTTCGCATTCTTTGATGAAATCCAGCTTTTCCTTCAGCTCATCTTCAATCTTTTTACGTTCCAGTCCGGCCAGAGTCTGCAGGCGCATCTCAAGGATAGCTTTTGCCTGGATATCTGAAAGCTTGAATTTGGTCATCAGGCCTTCTTTGGCAACCTCTTTAGTCTCAGATTTTTTGATCAGGGCGATCACTTCATCAATATGGTCAAGTGCAATCTTAAGCCCTTCAAGAATATGGGCGCGAGCCTTTGCCACCTTGAGTTCAAATTCAGTCCGGCGTCTCACGACTTCCTTTCGATGCTCGACAAACTGCTCAAGAATAGACTTGAGGTCAAGAAGCCTGGGCTGAATACCATTATTGACCAATCCGATCATGTTAAAACCAAAACTGGTCTGGAGCTGTGTGTGTTTATAGAGCATATTGAGCACTTTCTTCGGGTAAGCATCCCTTTTGAGCTCAACCACAATTCGAACCCCCTTTCGGCTGGATTCATCCCGGAGATCAGAAATTCCGGTAAGTGTTTTTGCCTGTACCAGGTTAGCGATCTTCTCAACTAGAGAAGCCTTGTTAACCTGATAAGGAATTTCGGTAATCACAATACGGAATTTACCGCCTTTCATTTCTTCAATTTCAGCCCGCCCCCGGACAATCACACTTCCCCGGCCAGTTGCGTACGCCGTTTTAATCGCCTCAATATCATAAACCATGCCGCCGGTCGGAAAATCCGGACCTTTCACAAACTGCATCAGATCTTCAACCGTCGCCTCAGGGTTTTTAATTACATGGAGAACCGCTTCTAAAACTTCAGTTAAATTATGCGGAGGAATATTGGTCGCCATTCCTACAGCAATGCCCATAGTGCCATTTAAAAGCAAGGTGGGAAGACGGCTCGGAAGCACCGTAGGCTCTTTAAGGCGGCCATCATAATTAGGCCGGAAATCAACGGTCTCCTTTTCGATATCAGCAAGGAGTTCATCCGAAATTTTCTGCATTTTCGCCTCCGTATAACGCATCGCCGCCGCGTTGTCCCCATCCATCGAACCAAAGTTTCCCTGACCGTGAATGAGCGGATAACGCATTTTAAAATCCTGCGCCATATGAACCATCGAATCATACACGGCCGTATCTCCATGGGGATGATATTTACCCAAAACATCACCGACTACCGTCGCGGATTTACGGAATTTAGCCCCGGATCTGAGCCCCAGCTCATGCATTGAATACAGAATTCTCCGGTGAACGGGCTTCAAACCGTCGCGGACGTCAGGAAGCGCGCGCGAAACAATCACACTCATCGCGTAATCCAGGTAACACTCCTGCATTTCGTGGACAATATCCCGGCCATCTACCTTGCCGATATCAGTCACAATCATACCTTCCTCGTCTCCGTCATCCCCGTCCATAACCTCAGCCTCCGTCATTTCCGGAGTCTCTTCCTCATTCGGTTCAGCATCCTCCTCCAGGGGAAGTTCCAGTTCATCATCCATATCTTCATTTTCAGATTCCTCTAAAGGCTTTTCATTTTCATCACTCACAGCTTATGGGGTTAAATCACAATGATAAGCTTCGCTAAAAGGCTCAATCACCTAAAAACAAAGCAGATGAATTTTACCAAATCCCCGCCCGTTTTCAAAGGGTTTTTTCACCAATCAATCCCATCCGTTCCATGGGCAGTCAGATACTCATTCGTCTTGCTGAAATGCCTGCACCCAAAAAATCCGCGGTGCGCGGAAAGCGGTGAAGGGTGCGGGGCTTTTAAAACCAGATGTTTTGAGGAATCGATCAGGGCAGATTTAGACTGGGCAAACGCACCCCACAAAAGAAAGACCACATGTTCTTTTTTGTCACTGATCAGCCGAATCACTTCATCCGTAAACCGCTCCCAGCCTTTATTCTGGTGCGACCCTGCCCGATGGGCGATCACGGTCAAAGTGGCATTTAAAAGCAGAACCCCCTGACGGGCCCATTTTTCCAGAAAACCGTCACGGGTAACCGGCTTGTTTAAATCCTGATGGATTTCCTGATAGATGTTAACCAGTGAAGGCGGAATCTGAATACCGGGATTCACTGAAAAACAAAGCCCGTGAGCCTGACCGGGACCATGATAAGGATCCTGCCCCAGAACGACCACTTTCACTTGATCAAAAGGACAAAGGTCAAAAGCTCTGAAAATATCTTTTGGAGGCGGAAAAACGCGCTTCATCGTGTACTCCTGCCGGACAAAATCCGTAAGGTCTTTAAAATAAGGTTTTTCAAATTCTTCTTTCAGAATCGTCTTCCAAGTTTCTTCGATTCGTACATTCATAACAACAATTCACTTTAGCTATCCGAAGTATACAAAATGAAATAAAAAATACAAAAAGAGTTTTATAGTTTTTGGATTTATCATCACTAAAGTGTGCTATAATTAATACTCTTAGACCGACTCTTTATGCTCAACCGCGAACAGGAAAAAGCCGTTCAGATAACCGACGGGCCAATTCGGATCATTGCGGGCCCGGGAACAGGTAAAACCCTTACCTTAATTTCCAGAGTCCGGCGCCTGATCGAAGAAAAGAACGTTAAGCCCGAAAAAATTCTGTTTTTGAGCACAAGCAATAAGGCATCCCGCCGCCTGAACCAAAACTTGCTCAAGGCCGGCCTGCCCGCTATTCACGCCCTCACTTTTCCAGGATTGGCTTCCGGAATATTACGCCTGTACTCCGACCTCAATTTTAAAATCATCACCCTGAAAGAATGCGAAGACATGATGGATATGATTTTAAATGCAGACGAAAAAAACGAAAAACAGGACATTCAGAAGATAAGAGAGGGAATAATTCACAAAAGCAAACGACTGATCAACAAAACCAGTCTATCCGAAGAGAGAATCCGGGAAGTGATTCGGGAATTTGATAAAATCCTTGCTGAAAGGGGCGGACTGGATCAGGCAAATCTGCAAAAAGAACTGATCGCTTTTTGGAACGAAAAACCCACGGCGGAAATTGCCTGTCAGAATTTATACCAATATATAGTGGTGGACAATTATCACAATCTGAGCCCGCTCCAGACCGAAATCATGACGCGAATGGCTAAAACTCACAAAAACCTTTGCGTCGCGGGAGATCCGGACCAGACCATTTGCTCTCTCCAGGGCGCCAGAACCGACGCCATGTCCGGGTTCGAAAGACAATACAGCGACACCAAATCAGTCGCTCTGACTAAAAACTACCGGAACCCCGGCCCGATTTTAAAAGGGGCTGAATCACTTATCTCAAAGAATATCGGCCGGCTCAAAAAACCCATCACAGCCACCACACAGTCTGAGGAAAAAATCAGTCTTTACAAAATAAACGGCTACGAAGACCAACTCCATCTCATTAGTGCCATTATTGAAAGTCAGCAAAAAAATCATAAACTCCATGAAATTGCGGTCTTTTCCGGAGGCCATTCAGAAATAAAGCAAATACATCATTTTCTTTCAAAAAGGGGTTTCCCCTGCCAATCTTCTTCGGCAGACAGTTTTTGGGGAAGGCCGGAAATCATTGACTTCCTGGACGGAATAGAATCATTAGCCCATTGGACAAACATAAGTAATGAACAAAAATTCAGCCACTGGATCGCAGATAAAATTCAGAAATTTATCAAAGCGCATCAATTTAGCCAAACCTCCGTCAGCAATCTGAACCAGATGGTCAATTGCGCGAAAATGCACGACCATCTGCCCACCACAAAAGCGCTGAACGGTTTTCTGGATGAATGCAGAACCTATCACGAAGCTGACCATCTGATTTTTGATGATAAAATAAATGTAACTGACTTTTATTCGGCCGAAGGGCTCGAATTTCCGATAGTGGTCATCACAAGTCTTAATGAAGACAGTTTGCCTCATCAGGCGCTGAAAAATGAACCGTACTGGCTCGCGGAAGAAAGACGGATGCTGTATGCGGGAATGACCCGTGCCCAGGAATCGCTTCACCTGATCTGCACCCAGACACCCTCCAGATTCCTGGGTGAAATTGGTGAGGAAAATATAGATATTTCAAAAGAAACCCGGATTACACTGTCGGAACAAAAAGAAGCAGAGCCTAAAGCCCAGCTGGAATTATTCTGAATCTAGCCCAGAGCGATATCCAGAAACATCATCAGAACAAAACCAATCATCACTCCAAAGGTAGCCTGTTTGGCAAACCCTTTCCGATGAGATTCGGGAATAATTTCATCACTGACCACAAAAAGCATTGCGCCGGCCGCAAAAGCCAGACCCCACGGCAGAATCATTTTAGAAACAGAGACAATTCCAATTCCTAAAAGGCCTCCAATCGGCTCAACTAAACCTGTCAGCAAAGCGATCCAGATAGATTTTCGGACAGAATACTTATGGGTTACAAGTCCCAAGGCAACCACAAGCCCCTCAGGGATATTCTGCAACCCTATCCCGATCGCCAGAGTGATCCCGTTCTGGATATCTCCGCCCCCAAAGCCCACCCCAACAGCCAGCCCTTCCGGAAAATTATGGAGAGTAATCGCAATAATAAAAAGCCATAACCGTTT
>CAZSOH010000057.1:0-5727 GCA_964608535.1 uncultured Candidatus Peribacteria bacterium | reverse complement strand
GGCCGGCCTGACGGGCTTCTTTTGCTGTGGAGTAAACTCCTTCAGTTACATCGAGTGCAATTTTATCCATGATCTTTAATAAAAATTATTAGTTAAACTTGTTTGATC
Source organism: uncultured Candidatus Peribacteria bacterium (assembly GCA_964608535.1). Classification (GTDB taxonomy): domain Bacteria; phylum Patescibacteriota; class Gracilibacteria; order UM-FILTER-43-11; family UM-FILTER-43-11; genus JAJDCE01. The sequence continues at coordinate 5,619 of CAZSOH010000057.1, read as the reverse complement.
TGCGCGAGCTGATGGACGATATCGGAACGGGTGATAATGCCTGTCAGCTGACCTTTATTATTGACGACTGGCAGACGGGATACTTTTTCTTCTGACATCAGATTGATGATCTCCATCAGGGTGGCATTTTCATCGACTGTTACCGCCTTATCAAACATGATGTCTTTTACCGTTTCCGCGCAGTGGTCTTTTAAATTTTCGTTGAACTCCGTGATGTTGTCGAGATAAATAATCCCGCCCAGGAGACTGATAGAGTGGGGGGCCTTAAGCGTTGTAAAGTGTCCGATCAGGTCTGTTTCGGTCACGATTCCAATCACATGATTCTTATCATCCACCACGGGGACGCCCAGAATAGCACTTTCATCCATAATTTTAAAGAGATGTTTTATGGACTCATTTTCTTTGACCGCGATCACGTCGCGGGTCATGAAGTCCTTGGCTTTCTTTTTAAGAGTATTTTCCATAGTGTTTGATTATTGTTGTGGTGCCGCGGGTGGGAATCGAACCCACACTCCCGAAGGAACAAGATTTTAAGTCTTGCGTGTCTACCAATTCCACCACCGCGGCACAGACACATGTAACAAATGTTATGGTTACGACTCACACTCCCGAGGAATCCCGATGTACGTCGGGACGTGTCTACCAATTCCACCACTCAGGCGCTTTTTGTTAATTAAGCCCGATTATTCTAGACAATTTGTCTCTTTAAAACAAGTTTTATTTTTGGGATTCGGGAATCAGGAATCGGGAATCGGTCTTAATATTAGCTGAATTCTGATTTCCGATTCCTGATTCCCCTTTGATAAGCTATAATGTGTTTCCCAGTTTCAAACCAGGCATAAATGTTATACAAGTGGAACATCGTCGGTCATCAGAAGCAGCTGGAACAGCTGGAGCGCGAACTCAAGGAAAAGAATCTGAGTCACGCTTATTTGTTTTCCGGAACGAAGCAGGGAGGCAAGTTTACGATTGCCAAAATTTTAGCCAAAATCCTCCAGTGCCGGAATAACTTCTGCCGCTCCTGCAGGGATTGTGACCTGATTAAAGCAGGCACACACCCTGATACGATCATCATGAGAGATAATGGGGAAACGATTAAAATTGATGAAGTACGGGAGCTTATCCGTAAAACCAACCTGACCCATACCGGCAAATACCGGATTGTAATTATTGAGAACATTGAACGAATGCCGGTTGAAGCGCAGAATTCCTTTCTTAAAACTCTGGAAGAACCGCCGGAGGGAACGGTTTTTATCCTGACTTCCAGCCAGATTGACCAGGTGCTTTTGACGATACAGTCCCGGGTGCGGCATTATCATTTTTCAACGATTGATGATGCTATCTTAACTAAACATCTAAATGAAAAGTTTGGCTTTAAGCCAGAGACAGATGAAATTGTAAATATTTCCCAGGGACGGCCTGGTTTGGCCATCAAAATGATGGAAGATTCTGAGGCCTACCATTACCAAAAACGCCTTTACCATCAAATTGAAGGATTCCTCAGAAAAAACGACCTTTCAAATAAATTTCAATTTATTGAGGATATTGAAAAGAATGCTGCAGAGGTAGAATTCTTTCTGGATGCCTTTACCCGTTATCTCCGAAAACTCATTTTAGACTACATGCATCTTCCGAATCATCCGCTGAAATCCCGCTTTACCCTGAAAGATATTGTGAAATTATTTGATCATTTGGAAAAAACCCGCTATTTTATAATGCGCAATATCAACAAGAAGCTGGCTTTAGAGAATTTGTTGATACAAACTGAAAAATAAACATTTATTTAAATAGTGCGAGTGCGCCCGCCTAAGGCGGGCAAGTCTCAAGTGACTGATCTAACAGATTCTCGCACTTGAGACACGCACTTGAGACTTACTATAAATGTATGTTTCAGCTTTATCTCCTCATCGGCGCTGCGCTCGCAATCTTAGTGATTGTGGCTCGACGAAGCCATATTTTTCACCGTGAGAAAAAGATTAAATTTAAAGAAGAGGTTTCTCAAAAGGTGGATGAGCTTCAGAAGGAAAGGCAGATGATGCAGAAAGAACGGTTTAGGGATGTTCATCTGCAAGAGCAAAAAAATGTGAAATACGATTTTACTCAGTTTAAGCTTACTATCCGTCAGGCGGATTTGGCGATGGCCAGAAAACAGTGGTCGGAAGCAAAAAAATGCCTGATTCAATCTTTGGCGCTTACCCGTGATGAATTTCCCGTCTCTCTTAAGCTCGCCAAAGTTTATATGGAAAGCGGGGACTTAAAGCGGGCTGAGATGCTGTATAAACGACTCATTGATGTGGAAAAATCCCCAGTTATCTTTAAAAATCTAGCGGTCATATACACCAAGAAAAAACGTTTTAAGGAGGCGGTGCAGGCCTATGTTCAGGCAATTGAAATTGACGATAAAGATGATAAGTGTCTGATCGGCTTAGGGCGGCTTTACAAACTGCTCATGCGTCATTCATTGGCGGCTGAGTGCTTTAAGCGGGCAGCGGAGCTTAAGCCGCGTGAAGTGGAATATCTTTTTCTGCTGGCTGATGCCTGTAAAGAAGCGGAAGACTATGAAAACGCCCTGTTTACTTATGAAAAAATCCTGACGGTTGAACCTTATAATGAACGGGCGATCGGGGAAGCTCAGGACGTGCGGATCAAGATGAACGAAATGGAGAAAATGATCGCCTCTTAATTAAAAATTAAGAGTTAGAAATTAATAATTAAAAGTTAGTGTTTAATATATTTAAGGAGCGTGATAACCTTAACGCGACTACTATTTATCAAAACTAAACATGGAGAATTTTGGAGATAAATTAGCGAACCGGATTCAGAAAATGGGCAACCCGACAGTGGTTGGTCTGGATCCGCGGCTCAACCAAATCCCTTCTTTTATTAAAGAGAAGGCTATCGAGCAGTATGGCGGTGAAAATCTGGAGGCGGTTTCGGCGGCCCTGATTGTTTTTAATGTCGGTATCATCGATGCGATTGCTGATATTGTACCCGCGGTTAAGCCTCAGATCGCTTTTTACGAGCAGTATGGACATGCTGGTTTGTTCGCTTATGAGCAAACCGTTCAGTACGCCCAGGACAAGGGGATGATTGTCATCGGCGACGCGAAACGGAATGACATCAGTTCCACCGCGGAAGCTTACGCGAACGGGCATTTGGGTTACGCAGATGTATTTGGAACCCCCACGCCGACGATTAACGCGGACGCACTGACCGTAACGCCTTATCTGGGGACAGATGGTATCAAACCTTTTACTAAGGTCTGTCAGGAAAGGGGAAAGGGAATTTTTGTGCTGGTCCGGACGTCAAACCCGTCCGCGGACGAAATTCAGGGGCAATCGGTGGGCGATCATTTGATGGACGAAGAGGTGGCGATGCTGGTAGAGGGCTGGGGGCGGGATTTGATCGGTGAATCCGGTTATTCATCGGTCGGCGCTGTGATTGGCGCGACGTATCCCGAAGAGGCCCGGAATCTAAGAAATATGATGCCGAATCAGATCTTCCTGGTGCCCGGTTACGGGGCCCAGGGCGGAGGAGCGGAAGATGTGAAGCCCTGTTTTCATGAAAATGGCACGGGCGCAATCGTCAACTCTTCCCGCGGGATTATTTTTGCGTATCAAAAGGACGATAAATGGGATGAAAAACAATATCACGAAGCGGCCCGCCAAGCAGCCCTTTCCATGAAAGAGGATCTCAATAGTTTGTTTTAAGGTGAATACCAATTGTCGGGTAAACAAGGTAGGCGGCGTTGGCAATGAAGGAGGATCTGAACCGGTTGTTCTAACTATGATCTATTTGAAAGAAATTCCAATCAATATACGTAACATATTTTAGTAGGTGTTAAGCTTTTTAAATGCGAGTTCCGAACGGCGATAAAAAATCAGACAAACAACTTGTAAAACTGGCTCTTAAAAAACCGGAATATTACGGGTGTCTGGTGGAACGTTACGAACAGAAGTTACAGCGTTACATCCGGCGGATCACGAATGTTTCTGAGGAAAGCGCGGAAGATTTGCTGCAGGAGGTATTCTTAAAAGTTTATAAGAACCTCCATGAATATGATAAACGATTCAGTTTCAGCAGCTGGATTTACCGTATTACCCACAATGAAACGATCAGTTATTACCGTAAGCTCTCCAGCCGCCCCCAGGAGGTTCAGATGGAAAGCGAAGAGGGAATTGATATTCTTCAGTCACTTCCTTCTGATATCAATCTGAGAGATGATTATATTAAGAAGGAATTGGCCCGGAAGGTCCGGGAGCTGATCAACAAGCTTCCTCCTAAATATAAGACGGTTCTGATTCTTAAATTTCTGGAAGATAAAAGTTACAGCGAGATTTCTGATATCCTTCACCTCCCTATGGGAACGGTTTCAACCTTAATTAACCGGGCAAAAGCCCAATTTAAACAGCTCGCTATCGATTACCACCTCAATAAATCCTAAACCTATGTCCAATATCAGCAAATGCATTCTCGATAAGATAAAAAAGGAGTGTATCAAACCCACTCCTAAGTGGGTGTTCCTGCTAAAAAACTCTGTGATCTGGGGGATTTTTGCGGTTTCGATTTTGCTGGGAAGTATCGCGGTCAGCATTATTATGTTTGAAGTTAAAGATGTTGACTGGGCTATTTATCATCAGTCGAATCATGGGCTGGCGGAGTTTATTGTGCTTGCCATTCCTTATTTTTGGGTGCTTTTGATGGGAGCCTTTCTTTATTTGGCCTATCATTATTTTTTCCATACAAAAACCGGATACCGCTACAGCGTGTTTGGAATTTTTGGATTAAGCCTTTTGGCTTCAGGGCTAATTGGCTCTGCTTTTTACGCGACTGGTTTTTCTGAAAGAATGGAGGAGCTTTTTGTGAAAATTCCTCATTATGAAGCTCTGCATTACGGAAAACGTTTTCTGTGGCACAGACCTGACCATGGTTTTTTGGCAGGTACGATTCTGCAAGTGGATGATGGCACCGTGCTGATCCTTCAGGATCTCAGCTCCCATCCGTGGTGGGTGGATATTCTGAAAGCCAAAATCCGGCAGGACATGATGCTTCAGGAAGGCCTGAGGGTTAAAATGATAGGGGAAATGATGGATGAAGGGCACTTTAAAGCTGACATGATTGCCCCTTGGCATCAGGCTGAACGGCTTCGGATTTTCCACTGCCTGCAAAAGACCTGCCAAAAAAATGAAAGAAAATAATCTGTAGTGCGTAGTAAGGGGTGAGCGAGCATGATCAACTCCTCATCGGCCGACTATTTTATATCCTTACTACTAAATAAAATGAAATTAATTAAAAAGATGCTGCCTGCAGGCCTGGCATCCCTTATGATCGCTTTTGCTGTTATGACTCTCGGCACTTCAGCCAATGAAACTACTCCAGCTGCCCAACCTCGTTTTAATGCCGAACAACGGACTGAAAAACGCGCTGAAATGGAGCAAATGCATGAGCAAATGCAGGCCGCGATTGAAGCCAATGATTACAATGCCTTTATTGAGGCAGCTTCAGATTGCCCTTTCGGCGACAAACTACTTGAAAAGGTTACCGAAGAAAACTTCCCTAAATTCGTTGAGATGCACAATCACCTGGATGCTGCCAAGGCGATTGCCGATGAACTCGGCT